>JAEUKG010000624.1 GCA_016794325.1 Myxococcales bacterium
GGGCGCGCCGATGGAGGACTCGGAGCTCGCGGCGCTCAAGGCGGGCTTCGACTTCGCGACCCGGCGGGACGCCCACGGCTTCTTGCAGCGGATCTACGAGCGGCCGCCGTGGTTCTTGCCGCTCATCGCTGGCGACCTCCGCAAGCACTTCCGACAGCGGCACCTGCGCGACTTCATGGAGAGCGCGGAGGCCGCGCACGCGATCGGCGCCGAGCAGGTCTCGGGGCTGAAGATGCCCATCCTCTTCGTGTGGGGCAAATCGGAGCGCATCCTGCCGCCGAGCGGGCTCGCGTTCTTCAAGCGCGCGCTCCCCGCGCACGCGCGCGTCGTGGAGCCCGAGGGGTTCGCCCACTGCCCGCACATCGACGACCCCGGCAGGCTCACCGACCTCGTCGTCGAGTTCCTCCGCGCCGAGCTGCCGTGAGCGCCGCCCGCGTCGCGCTCGGCGCCGTCGGGCTCGCCGGCTTCGCGCTCCACGCGATGAACCACGTCCGTCGCGGGCACCCGAGCGAGGTCCTGTGGGCGTGCAACGCTGGCTCCCTCCTCGTCGCCGGCGGCGCGCTCGCCGGCGCGCCCCGTCTGATCGCGGTCGGCGCGTGCTGGCTCGCCTACGGCGTGCCGCTCTGGCTCCTCGACCTCGCGACCGGCGGCAAGCTCGTGCCGACGACGTTCGGCACCCACGCCCTCGGGCCCGTGGTCGCCGCCTACGCGCTCTACGAGCTCGGCTGGCCGCGCGGCGCGTGGGCCACCGCCTGGATCGCGAGCCTCGCGCTGCTCGCCGCGTCGCGGCTCCTCGGCGATCGCGAGGCGAACGTGAACCTCGTCTTCCGCGTCGCCGAGGGCTGGGAGGGGCGGTTCCGCAGCCACCCGCGCTACGTCGCGATGCTCTGGCTCGGCTCGGGCGCGGTGTACTTCACCCTCGAGGCGCTCGTGACGCTCCTGCCCGCGCTCGGCTGATCCTCACGCTGCGAGCGCGTAGCGGCGGACCGGCTCGGGGGCGCTGCAGGCCTTGGTGAGCGCGTCGGAGAGATCCTTGGCCGACGCAAAGCGCTGGCTCGCGTCGCGGTGGATGGCGCGCGCCATCCACGCGCTCACCCCCGACGGGAGGTCGGTGCGGAGATCCTCGAGCGCGGGAGGATCGGCGTGGAGGAGCTCGAGGAGGTCGTCGGCGCTCGCCCCCGGGTAGGGGCAGCGGCCGGTGAGGCACTCGAAGGCGACGACCCCGAGCGCGTAGAGATCGGCGGAGCGCGAGGCGCGGCGCTGGCCGAGGAGGACCTCGGGAGGCATGTACTCGGGGGTGCCGGCGAAGTCGACGGGGTGCGCCCCCTCGTCGGCGATCCCGAAGTCGATCACCTTCACGTGGAAGCGACCGCCGATGCGCGGGACGAGGAAGATGTTGTCGGGCTTGATGTCGCGGTGGACGACGCCGAGGGCGTGAACGCGCGAGAGCGCACGGCTCACCTGGGTCACGACGTCGCGCACCATGTCGAGCGAGAGCGTCTTCTCGCGAGCGAGGTGCGCGCCGAGCGTCTCGCCGTGCAGGAGCTCGTACGCGATGTAGGCCTCGCCGGGGTGGCTCGAGGAGTCGAGGACCTGCACCACGTGGGGGCTCAGCATGCGCGAGCAGATGTCGGCCTCGGTCTTGAGGCACTGAACCACCTCCGGCCATCGCGCGAGCTCAGGGCGGAGCGTCTTCAGCGCGACGCCGATCCCGCGCTCGTGATCGTGGGCGTGCCACACCACGCCCATCGCGCCTTCACCGACCGTCCCGAGCAGCTCGTACCGATTCATCCCCATGTTCGCGTCGACCTCCGTGAGGATGCCCTCTGCAACCGCGGTGCCGCCCGCAGACCGTGGATTTCGTTCGCCTCGTGTCAGCGGTTTGACACGGCGGGCGCCTGACGCCGTCCGCGAGCGTCGGTTGCGTGGCGGAGCGTCAGGCGCCCGACGATCGACCCGCGGAGAGACCTCTCTCCGCCCAGAGAGGAGGGCCCAGGTGCGCCCTATCCCGACACGCGCCGACGGGGTGCGCGCACGCGCCTTTGGCGTGCGCGCACGCGCGAGCGTCAGGTTTCCGTCGCTCGTCACGGACCCGACGCTCCAGGGCGGCGTCAGGGCCGCGACGGGCGTCAAACGCGTGACGCTCGCTCGTGGTTTCGAGCAGTTGCGGCCCGGCATCGCGGTTGCAAACCGGACGCCCCCGGAGGCGCGAGCGAATGATGTCCAACCGGTACGAGCTCTTGCGTAGGGTGGGCGAGGGTGCGATGGGCGTGGTCTGGCACGCCCGCGACCGCGAGCGCGGGATCGACGTCGCCCTGAAGACGATGCGCCCCGAGCTCGCGCGCTTCCCCCAAGCCGTCCGCGGGCTCCGCGCCGAGGCCGACCTCTGCGCGCGCACCGAGGGCCCGCACGTGGTGCGCGTCCTCGACGTCTCCACGCGCCCGGGCGAGGCGTACGTCGCCTACGAGCTGCTCGAGGGCGAGACGTTGAAGGAGCGCCTCGAGCGCGAGGGCGCGCTCGACGCAGACACCACCCGCGCGATCGTGTGCCAGCTCGCGCGGGCGCTCGCGCGCATCCACGAGCGCGGCGTCGTGCACCGCGATCTCAAGCCCGCCAACGTCTTCCTCGTGCCGTGCGACGACGGCGGCGTGCACGTGAAGCTCCTCGACTTCGGCCTCGCCGACGACGGCGATCACCCCGACGACTTCGCAGGCACCCCCGACTACATGGCCCCCGAGGTGCTGCTCGGCGAGCAGCGCGCGGATCGCGCCGCCGACCTCTACGCCCTCGCGGTGCTCGCGCACGAGTGCCTCACCGGCGCGCTCCCGCACGCCGGGTGCGCGTTCGACACCCTCGAGGGCCGCTTCACCGCCGACATCGCCCCGGTCGAAGCGGCGCGCCCCGAGCTCCCGGCGGCGGTGACGCCGTGGCTGCGCCGCGGGCTCGCGCGCGACCCCGGGCAGCGCTTCGCCGACGCCGCCGAGCTCGCCGCCACGTGCGCGCGCGCGCTCGGCGCGTGACCGTCACAGCGCTTCGACGAGCGCGCGCGGCACCTGCGTCGAGACGATCGGATCGTCCTTCGCGCCCTTCCACTCGACCGAGGGCCACCAGCGCTCGGGCGGCTTGGGCGCGTCGGGCTCCACCGACTCCCCGGGCCGCGGAGTGACCACCGTCACGCCCTTGGCCTGCGCCGCCGCCAGCACGCGCTCCACCGGCTCCGTCCAGCCGTGGTACGCGAGCTGGACGAGCCCCCAGTGCATCGGCAGCATCACCTTGCCCCGGAGGAGCTTGTGGGCGACGACCGCCTGCTCGGGGCCGATGTGCCAGTCGGGCCAGGCCTGGTGGTACTGACCCGTCTCGATCATCGTCATGTCGAAGGGTCCGTAGCGCTCGCCCACGTCCTTCATCGCCGGGAAGAGCCCGGTGTCACCGGAGAAGTAGACGCGGTGGGCGGGCCCGACGAGCGCGTAGCCGGCCCAGAGCGTCGCGTCCTTGTCGAACGCTTGCCGGCCCGACGCGTGCCGCGCCGGCGTGCAGGCGACCGTCACGTCGCCGACCTTCGTGGTCTCCCACCAGTCGAGCTCGACGATCCGCTCCTCGGGGATGCCCCAATACGCGAGGTGCGCGCCGACGCCGAGCGGCACGACGAAGCGCGTGCTCGTCCAGCCCTTCATCGCCTGGATGGTGCGCTGGTCGAGGTGGTCGTAGTGGTCGTGCGACACGAGCACCGCGTCGATCGCGGGGAGCTCCAGGAGCTGGACCAGGGGGGCGTACCAGCGGGTCGGCCCCACGTAGGTCATCGGACCGATGCGCTCGCTCCACACCGGATCGGTCAAGATCCGTCGGCCGTCGATCTCGACGAGGAGCGACGAGTGTCCGAACCACGTGACGCGGAGGCCGCGCGGCGGGGGCTCGGCGAAGCGCTTCACGTCCACCGCCGCGACCGGGACCTGGTCCTTGGGTGAGCCGTGGGGGCTCGAGGCGAGCGCGCCGGTGAGCGACCCGACGACGTCGTTCTTCAGCGGCTCCGGGTTCTCGAAGTGGCCGTTCTTCCACTGGGGCGATCGCTCCATCCGGGCGCGGCGCGCCCCCGTCGCGCGGTGACCGAACGCGGTCCATCCGTCGACGAGCGCGAGCACGATGAGGACGAGCAGAGCCAGCGCTGGCCAGCGGGCGATGCGGAGGGCGCGGCGCGCGAGACCGCGCAGCTTGGAGGAGCGAGTCACCGCCTGCAGCATACACGCGGAGGGCCGTCTCCGCGCGCCGGGCGGAGCCTCGCCCGCTTCCTCCTGTGTGCTGGCCCGGGCGCGCCGAGAGGCTACACTGCGACCATGCGTCGCCTGCTCGGTCTGGGGGTGCTCGGGGCGTGCTTCGCGAGGCTCGGAGCCTTCAAGGAAGTGAGCGGCAAGGTGATCAACAGCTCGGGCCAGACCGTCGCCGACATCGCCGACCTCCAGACCTTCGCGAACCACAACGTCGTCTGCGACTGAGCCGCGTCGCGGCCCGGCTCCGGCGGCAGCACCAGTCCCTTTCGGGATAGTCCACGCACGCCCTCGTCCACCGGGACACGGCCGCGCCTCCTTCGCCGTCGCGCGCCCCGAGGAGCGCGGGTCGCGCGTGGGTCACCGGACGTCTTTTCTTCGGCTCGGTCCTCGTGTACGCACGAGTGAATGCCGAAGAGCGAGCAAGCGAGCGTCCAGCGCTACGCCAAGCACGTGAACCCGGCGTTCGTGCGCCTGCTCGGCACGTTCGGCTACGGGCGCGTCTTCGTGCGCGCTCAGGGGTGCCGCGTGTGGGACGACGACGGCAAGGAGTACCTCGACTTCCTCGCCGGATTCGGCGCGACGAGCCTGGGTCACGCGCCCAAGGCCCTCCACGACCGGGCCCGGGCGTTCCTCGAGGAGGACATGCTCAACGTGGTCCACGTGGGGCCGCAGATCCACGCCGGCGACCTCGCGGCCGACCTCGTGGCGCTCGCCGGCGAGCCGTTCGAGGTCGCGCTCCTCTCGTGCACCGGCGGCGAGGCGGTCGAGGCCGCGATCAAGCTCGCCCGCGCGTCGACCCGCCGGCAGCGTGTACTCTACACCAAAGGCGGCTTCCACGGCACCGGGCTCGGCTCGCTGAGCGTCATGGGCTTCGGCCGGTGGCGCGATCCCTTCGAGCCGCTCGTCCCCGAGTGCGCCGAGGTCCCGTTCGGCGACCTCCCCGCCCTCGAGCGCGCGCTCACCGACAAGAGCGAGAAGAAGGTCGCGGCCTTCGTCGTCGAGCCGATCCAAGCGGAGGCCGGCGTCGTCTTCCCTCCCGACGGGTATTTCGCCGCCGCCCAGGAGCTCTGCACGCGCCACGGCGCGCTCCTCGTCCTCGACGAGGTGCAGACCGGCCTCGGGCGCACCGGCACCATGTTCGCCTTCGAGGCGATGGGCTTCACGCCCGACGTGCTCGTCCTCGGCAAGGCGCTCGGCGGAGGCCTGGTGCCGGTGTCGGCGACGCTCGCGACCGCGGAGGTGCACGAGCGCGCCTACGGCTCGATGGACAAGTTCGATCTCCACGGCACCACGTACGCCGGCAACGCCTTCGGCTGCCGGGTCGCGCGCGAGGTCCTGCGCATCGTGGCCGAAGACGACCTGCCCGCGCGCGCCGCCGCGCGCGGCGAGCGCCTCGTCCGCGGGCTGCGGGAGCGCACGCAGGGGCACCCGCTGGTCAAGGACGTCCGCGGCCGCGGCCTCCTCGTCGCCCTCGA
>JAEUKG010000632.1 GCA_016794325.1 Myxococcales bacterium
CCGGTGAGGCCGGCCGCGCGGTTCGTGGGCTTGCGCTGCAGGAATCCGCCGCGATCGGTGCCCGCCCACCGCCACGTCGCGATCGCGATGTGGTCCTTCAGCCAGACCTTGTCGAAGGTGAAGCGGAAGTCCGGGAACGAGTCGAAGAGGAGCTGGGTGCGGAGCTGCACCTCGCGGCGGCCGCGGAGGTCGGGCGCCGACGCCTCTTTGTGGATCACGTTCGGGCCGAAGAGCTCGGCGTAGCGCGCGGCGTCGTGGGCGTTCAGCGCCGCGGCGCCGGCGGCGAGCGCGGCGAGCTGGAGCTCGGCGAGGGGCTTGGGCGCAGGCGGCGCCGGAGGGGGCGCGCTCGCGGTCGGCGGCGCCGTGGGGGGGACCGACGCCGACGCCGACGCCGAGGGCGCCGGCGGAATGGGCGGCGCCGTCGTCGGAGGGGGGGCCTCGCCGCACGCAGCAGCGAGGGCGACGATCGGGAGGAGGGCGGCAGGCCAAGCGCGGGTGCTCACGCGCGGCAGTGTAGTGGGCTCGTCGCCGTCTTGGGGAGGGGCGGGATGTCTCAAGGTCGACGGGCCGATTCCCGTTCCATTCGTGGTGTTTCTTTGCGACACGGTGAGTCCCCCGGCGACGGTCACGGCGACCATCCGGGCGCCCGCCCGCGATGAGAATGGTCAATGAAATTCAATGGTTGATGAGCCCCTGGGGCCACCCGTCGCGGGGCCTGGGCCTTGCACTCGCAGAGTCCCGCCGTGCGAACTACACTTGAAGGGTCGACCCGCCGAGCGTCCGAGTCCGAAGCACGAACGCCTGCCCCGGCTCTGCGGTCCGACGGAGAGGAGGTTGCCCTGATGAGACGCACGTTCGGGATGTGGTCGTCGGTCCTGGTCGCAGCCTCGCTCTCGATCATGGGTTGCGCCGCGTACGAGGAGCCGCGCGTCCCCGAGAACACGTACGAGCCCATGCCTCCTCCTCCCGCCGCGGCGCCCCCCGTGGAGACGGTGTCGGCTTCTGGCGAGGTCGCCATCGGCGCCGACACCGAGGTCTACGTGGACACGGACGCGTCGGCGCTCACCGAGTTCCGCGAGCCGCTCGCGCCGTACGGCAGCTGGGTGGAGGACACGAGCTACGGCACGGTCTGGGTCCCCCACGAGACCGTGGTCGGCGCCGACTTCCAGCCGTACGTGAGCGCGGGCCACTGGGTCTACGAGGACGACTACATCTGGGTGTCCGATTACTCTTGGGGTTGGGCGCCCTTCCACTACGGCCGCTGGGTCCACATCTCCGGCCGCGGCTGGGCGTGGATCCCGGGGCGCACGTACGCGGGCGCGTGGGTCGTGTGGCGCACCGGTCCGGTGGGCTTCGGGTACGTCGGCTGGGCGCCGGCGCCACCCTCTTGGTACTGGTACGGCGGCTACGCCTACGGGGTGCACTACGTGCCCCCGCCGCGGTACGTGTATTGTGCACATGGGGACGTGTTTCACCCGGCGGTCGCGGGCCGCTCGCACCGCGGCGGCCCCATCCACGCCCAGGCCGAGGCCGGCACCCAACCGCACGTCCCCGCGAGCCCCACGGTGGGCGGGCCGGCGCGCACGCCGGCGACGCCGTCGGTCAACGGTCGCCGCGCCGCGAGCGCGAGCGTCGGGCGCGGGCCCGACCCCAAGGATCTCGGCATCACCCAGGTGCCCGCGGCCCCGCGCAACGACGCGGGCCTCGCGCGGGCGACCGCGTTCTCGCAGCCGCACACGGCGGCGGCCCTCGGCGCGCGCCCGCCCGCCGGGTCGCTCGTCGGCACCGGTGGTCACGCTTCGGCGGCGCCACCCTCGCGGCTCGATCCGGTGGCCACGGCGCCGCAGTACCACGGCGTGCAGCCCTCGGGCCCGCGCCCCACGCCGATGCCGCGGCCCGAGGCGCGCAGCCCGTCGTTCACGCAGACGCCGCCCTTCGCCAGCCGTCCCTCCTCCTCGCCGTCGCCCGCCGCGCGCCCGTCGATGGTGCCGCCCTTGTCGGATCCCCACGCGTCGAGCTGGTCGCGGCCGTCGCCCCACACGAGCTCGCCGACCTTCTCCCACTCGCCGTCGGTCTCGCACTCGCCCTCGATCACGTCGCGGCCGTCGGTCTCGCACTCGCCGTCGGTCTCGCACTCGCCCTCGATCACGTCGCGGCCGTCGACCCCGTCGGTGTCGGCGCCCTCCCGGTCCCCCTCGGTCACCACCCACACGCCGTCGCAGTCGTCGGGCGGGCGTCGTCCGTCCACCTCGACGGGGTCCCGTCCCCGTCGTTGAGCCCTTGGTCTTCGCCCACGGAGCCCCCATGTCGAAGCTTGCCGCCTTCTCGTCGTTCCTCGTCCTCGTGTCGTGCGCGACCGCCTGCTACGTCGAGTCCGACCCGGGGCCGAGCCGGCGGAGCTCCGGCGTGCCGGTGGACGACGCGCCTCCAAGCGCCGGAGGCGCGCCGTCGACGTCTTCGTCGAGCGGCGGCGCCGCTGCTCCCTCGCCCGTCCTCGTCGAGGTCGACACCGATCAGACGCTGAACGCCGACCCGGGGCAGGGCGTGGGCGTGTTCGTCGAGTACCGGCAGGGCGGCGGCTGGCACGTCTGGTGGACCTGCGACACCCAGAAGTCGCGCCGCTCGTGCGCGTTCACCGTCGAGGCGTCGGTGACCGAGGGCGGCATCTCCGGCCTCAAGACCGAGAACGTGCCGGCGAGCGCCGCCGCCGTCGGCGACACGCTCCGCGTCTCCACCACCACCGCGAGCGAGATCCACGGGGTGACGTTCCAGACGTCGGCGGGGGCGGTCCTCACCCTCACCGCCAAGGTCGACAACGTGGCCGACGGCTCGTTCGTGTTCTTCGTCCAGGACGGCAAGGTCAACGGCGGCTACACCGGCAAGCTCACGAACCCGGTCCAGTTCGTGGGCAAGACTCCCTGAGCCAGCGCGTCGTCGTCGGCCTCGGCGCGAACCTCGGCGATCGCCGACGCGCGCTCGTGCGCGCGCGCGAGCGGGTCGGCGCGCTCGCAGGCGTGGAGGCGCTCGCGAGCTCGCGGCTGTACGCGACGGCCCCAGTCGGCCCCCCCCAGCCGGACTATCTCAACGCTGCTATACTTGTAGAATGCACGCAAGAGCCGGCGGCGCTGCTCCAGGCCCTGCTGTCGATCGAGGCCGAGCTCGGGAGGGTGCGCGCGGAGCGGTGGGGGCCGCGAGTGATCGATCTCGACGTCCTGTGGGGCCCGGGCCTGGTGGTGGACGAGCCCGCCCTCGTCGTCCCGCACCCGCGGCTCACGGAGCGCGATTTTGCCCTCTTGCCGCTCCTCGACGTCGCGCCCGACGCTCGCGATCCTCGCACCGGCGCCCGCTACGCCGCCCGCGGAGACGCGGGGATCTCGGTCGTCGCGCCCACGTGGTGACCGCGCACACGCGCCGGGTCGCGGCCGCCGGTCACAGACCGAACGACCGGAGCTTCTTGTGCAGGCCCTCGCGCGTGATGCCGAGGGACTTGGCGGCGGCGGTCTTGTTGTTGTTGTGCTCGCGGAGGCTCTCGATGAGGAGCCAGCGCTCCACCTGGTCCATCATCTCTTTGAGCGTGCCCTTGGTCGGGCGCACGCGCTCGATCATCCCCTCCACCTGGCGCACGCGCGGCGAGAGGAGCTCGGGGGTGACGAAGGCGCCCGGATCGAGCTGGATGACGAGGCGCTGGACCTCGTTCTGCAGCTCGCGGACGTTGCCGGGCCAGTCGTAGCTCTGGAGGAGCTCCGTCGTCTGCTGGGTGAAGCCGCCGGCGGGCTTGCCGAGCTCCTGGGCGTAGCGCTGGAGGAAGTGATCGGCGAGGAGGGGGATGTCCTCGCGGCGCTCGCGCAGCGGCGGCACGCGGATGGGGAACACCTTCAGGCGGTAGTAGAGGTCCTCGCGGAAGCGACCCTCGGCCACCTCCTTCTCGAGGTTGCGGTTCGTCGCGGCGACGATGCGCACGTTGACCCGCTTCTCCTGGGTCGCGCCGATGGGCCGGATCTCGCCCTCCTGGAGCGCTCGCAGGAGCTTGCTCTGGAGCGAGAGCGGCATCTCGGTGACCTCGTCGAGGAACAGCGTGCCGCCGTCGGCGATCTCGAAGAGGCCCTTCTTCTCCTCGTGGGCGCCGGTGAAGGAGCCCTTCTTGTGGCCGAAGAGCTCGCTCTCGAGGAGGTTCTCGGGCATCGCGGCGCAGTTCTGGCCGACGAAGAGCTTGTCTTTGCGGTTGGAGCGGTAGTGCACGCTCGCGGCGACGAGCTCCTTGCCGACGCCGGTCTCGCCCTCGACGAGCACGGTCACCCGCGTGTTGACCACCTTGTCGAGCTGCTGGATGAGGTTCTTCACCACCCCGCTCTGACCGATGATGTCGGGGGCGCCGCCTTGGCTCCGCCCGCCGGCGCGCCGCTCCTGCTCCTTGCCCTTCAGGAACTGGTTCTCTTTGCGCGCCTTCTCCTCGGCGGCGCGCAGGCGCTTCACGAGGCGCGCGTTGGCGACGGCGAGCGACGCGTTGTTCGCGAGCACCGCCATCACCTCGAGATCGTTCGGCGTGAACATCCCGGGGCTCTCGCGGTTGTCGATCTGCAGGACGCCGAGGATCTCTTCGCCCTTCCAGAGGGGGATGCCCATCGTCGAGCGGATGCTCGCGCCCATGAGCGACTCGCTCGTCCCGACCTCGCTCGGGGCGTCGGCGGCGAGCACCGCCGCGCGCTCGCTCACGACCTTGCGGAAGACGCTGCGCGTGACGGGGATGGGGCTCGTCGGGGCGCCGGCCTGCCCGCGCACGCGGGTCATCACGGGCACGTAGCCGGACGCCCCGGCCTTGGGGTCGTCTTCGTCGTCGCGGATGACGACGGTGGTGTGCGTCGCCTGGGGGACGAGATCGAAGCTCGCGTCGCACACCGCGACGAGCACCTCCGAGAGATCCTGGGCCGCGCCGACGCGCTTCTGCGCCTCGTACAGCGCCCGGACCCGGCTCGGCTCCTTCTCGACGATGGTGGCCGCGGGGACGAGCTCCGCGATCTTGCGCACGGCGAAGACGCGCGCGTCCTCCACCTCGCTCACGAGCGAGACGCGCATCTCGACGAGCCGGTCCTGCGCGCCGAGCTCGATCACGTCGCCCGACATGAGCTCGAGCTCGCGCTTGACCGCGTCGTCGACGGCGGTGCGGACGCCGCCCCGCACCACGAACGTCCCGTTGGTCGATCCGAGATCGACGAGCACCCAGGCCGCGCCGCGCGCCATGAGGCGCGCGTGCTCCCCCGAGACGTGCCCGTCGCCGAGCACGAGGTCGTTGCCTTCGGCTCGGCCGATGCGCGCGTCGCGCGTCCACTCGTAGACGCGCGGCTCGGCGCTCCCCCGGAGGACCTCCAGGCGAATCATGGATTGGCGCGCGACCTCAGCTTGAGCGCCGTCTTCACGACGGCGTCGTCGTTGGCGATGAGCTCGGCGTTGCCGGAGGCCACGTCGGCGGCCACGATCTTGTCGAGCGCGTCGGCCGTCGCCGCGTCGCCCTGCGGGGCGAGGTGGTCGATCGCCTCGGCGAGGGCGAGGCGCACGATGCCGTCCTTCACCTTCTCGAGCTTGGCGACGAGCGCCTTGCGGGTCTCGGCGTTGCCGTAGATCGCCGCCATGTAGCAGGCCTTGATGTGGCCCATGCGGGCGGCGGGCGGCGACGACGGCACCGGGGTGTCGAGCTTGGCGAGGTAGCAAGCGGCGTCCTGCTTGCACTTCTCGGTGACCTCGGCGGCGGCCTTGAACGAGGCGGTGAGGTTGGTCTTCTCCTTCGGCGTGATGAGCGCCTTGTTGATCGCCTCCTCGACGGCCTTCACCTTGTCGGCGGGCATGAGCTTGATCGCGCTCGGGAGCGCGGCGGGCGGGAAGGCGGCGCCGGCCTCGCCCTTGAGCGCGCCGGCCTCCTTGAGCAGCCAGTCCACGAGGGCCGGGTCGTAGGTCTGCGACGCCGACTCCGCCCAGAGGGCCTTGGCGTTGCCGTAGCCCTGGATCGAGGCCTCGGCCGAGGTCTTGCCGTAGGCGGCGAGGAACGCGTCGGTGAGCTTCTTGTCCGACGGGAAGTGCACGAGGGCGCGCGTCGCGACGAGGGCGCGGTTCGCGTCGTTGGCGGCGTTCGCCGTCATGTCGATGACCGCGTCTTTGCCGGCGGGGCGCGACAAGAACGCGAGCGCCTGCGCGAGCTTCGGGACGTGCGACGCCTCCGGGTTCTCCTTCGCGAGCTTGTCGAGCTCGGCGTCGCCGCCCTTGGCCGCGGCGAGGAGGACCGGCTCGGCCTCCTTCGGGATCTCCATCAGCGCCTTCGTGATCGGCGCGGTGAGGGCCGCCTTGGCGGGGGTGAGGAGCGCGGTCACGAGGGCGCGCGCGGCGCCGCCGTACTTGAGCGCGCTGATGATCTGCACCGCGACGAGCTGACCGAACTGGATCTTGTCGAGCTGCTCCTCGGGGTCGTCGGGCCGCTGGATCGGCTGGGCGAGCTTCTCGACCGCCTTCGGGCCGTAGCTCGGGTGCTTCACCGCGAGGACGGCCTCGCGGAGGTTCTTGAGCAGGTTGATGCTCTTGTTGGCCTTGGACGGCTGGAACTTGGCGAAGCACGCCCAGAGCGCGTCGATGAGCCCCTGGTCGGTGAGCTTGCCCTCCTTCGAGAGGCGCATCACCGCCTCCGACGCGTATTTCACGTCGTCGTCGCTCTTGCCGGCCTCGTAGTCGTTGAACGCCTTGGCGAAGGCAGGAGCCGACCGCGGATCGGCCATCTCCGAGAGCAGCTTGATGAGATCCTTGCGGGTCTTCTCGTCCAGCGTGGCCGAAGTGTACTGCTTCGTCAGCGGCTCGACGGCGACGTCCATGAGCGCCTTGACGCGCTCGTCGCTCTTGTTCTTGTTGGCCCGCGTCATCGTGTCGTCGAAGAAGTTCGCGAGGCGCTTGATCGCCGGCGCCCGCTGCGCGGGGTCGTCGAGCCGCTTCGCCCAGGTCTTCGGGTCGTTTTCGTCGTCGCAGGCGACGAGCGAAGCGCCGAGAGCGCTCACGAGGAGCGTTGCGGGAACGGCCGCGCGGAAACCGAGCCATCCCACGAGGTAAAGCCTCTGAAGCGTCCTCATCGCGATCGAGCCTCCTCGAATGTGGGCGCTTGTGCGCACACGTTGATCCGGTCGGACGCTACCAGGCTTCGGTCGTGCGGCGCAACCACCGCCGCACCGGGCCCTTCAGCCTTGGAGGAGGCGCGCGAGGGCTGCGCCCGCCGGGCTCGTCGCGAAGGCGACGAACGCGCAGACCCCGACCGCCACCGCCGAGACGTGCACGGGGCGGATTTCGGCGTCGTCGGCGAACCGCGCGCGCGCGGCGGCCCCGACGTGGACGGCGACGCCGAGCGCGACGAGGGGCAAGACGAACGGGACGACGACCGCGGCGTCGGGCGCGGGGCCGCCGTCTTCGGACGAGAGCGCGACGGAGATCAAGGCGAGCGCCGACAGCAGCGACGCACCCGCGGCCGCGAGCAGGGGCTTCGAGCGACCCGCGCGGACGGCGCCGAAGGCGAGCAGCGGAGCGAGGACGAGGGTCGTGATCGCGCCCGCTCCGCTCGCGGCGACCGACTCGCCCCCGAGCATTCGACCCACGACGAACGCGCTCGGGCGGTGAAGGGCGCCGGCGAGCACCGCGGCGGTGACGAGGGAGGTCGCGGACGCGGCCGCCCACTGGGGGGGCGTGAGCGCGTGGCGGGTACGCTTCGGTCGCTGGTGCGAGCCGGTGGCGATGCTCGCCGCGCCCACGTGCGACGGCGTCGAGGCGCGGGGCGAGCCGAGCTCGAGACCCGGCTCCAGCGTCGGCACCGAAACGCGCTCCGCGCGCGACGCGACGGCGGGAACGAGCGGGCTCGGCGCCTCGGGCGCGGGCGGGGCGGCCGCGGGAGGAGCTGGCGGCGGCTCCAGCGCGGGGGACGGACGGGCGAGCTCGATGGCGGGGGGCTTCGCCTCGGGCGCGCCCTCGCGCGGGCGAGTGACGTCGAGGGTCGCGACGAGCACCGCGGGCATGCTGTCGGGGATGGGGCGGGGGGCGGCGGGCTCCGGCGGCGGAGGGATGACGTCCACCTTCGCGCGCTCGCCCGAGGCGCGCTCGGGCGGCGTCGACGAGGACCGCTCGGCGAGGCTCGCGGCGTCGGAGCGCCCGCGCGTCGGCGGCAAGACCGAGGTCCCCGCCGCCTCCTGCTTGAAGACCGACGAGCGCACGCCGCTGCTCTCGGGGATCGGCCGGGAGTCGATCGAGCGGCGGGGGACGGGGCGGAAGAGCTCGAGGTCGTCGAGCGGGGCCTTCGGATCGGGCGTGAACGCCGTAGGCTCGAACGGCTCCGCGAGCGCGGTGAGGTCGGCCTGGGTCTCGAGGTTCGAGCTCGCCGCGCCGGCGCCCTCCGGCTTGAGCACCAGGGACGGCCGGCTGCCCTCCGCGGGGGGGATCGTCATGTAGCCGCTGCGGATGCGCTGCATCGCTCCGGCGAGGGTGGCGCCGTCGGGGACGCGGTCGCTCGGCGTCTTGCTGAGGCACCGGGAGATCAGCTCCTCGAGCTCCGGTGACACGCTCGGCGCGTAGCTCGCCACCGGCACGTACGCGCCGCGCGAGATGCGGACGAACATGTCGGCGAGGGTCTGCCCGTCGAAGGGGAGCTCGCCCGTCAGCACCTCGTAGAGCACCACGCCGAGCGCCCACACGTCAGCGGGCGGCCCCACCGTGGCCGGCGCCTCGATCTGCTCCGGCGACATGTAGGCGGGCGTGCCACCACCGTGGCCTTGCGTCGTCGTCTCCGACGGGGTCTCGACGCGCGCGATCCCGAAGTCGACCAG
>JAEUKG010000059.1 GCA_016794325.1 Myxococcales bacterium
TACTGCGGATAGCGCGGCGGGGAAGGCAGCCAGATCACCCGGTGCTGCGACAGCAGGGCAGCGAACGCCTCGCTCACGAAGGCCGACCCGTTGTCCGACTTCACCACCAGCGGCGCCCCGTGCTCGAGGAACAGGGCCGCCAGCGCCGCCACCGCCGTCTCGGCCGACTCGTCCGGGCAGGGCAGGGCGAGCAGCGACTGCCCGCTCGCGAGGTCTCGCACCAGGAGCAGTTTGGCGTACTGCCCCTCCACCGGGGAGGGCGGGTCGGTGAAATCCACCGCCCACACCGTACCCGCGACCTCCCACGTCAGGGCGAGGCAGCCCTTCTTCGACAGGCGCTTCCACAGCTTGCGGGCGCGCTGCAGCAGCCGTCGGAGCTCCCGCCGCGAGACGTCTTCGAAGTACGCCGCGAGCGTCGTCGAACCGGTCGAAGGGCCCAGCACCCACAGCAGCCCGAGCAGCCGCGCGATGGCGTCGGAGTCGGCCCGCCCTGCGGGACGGCCGCGCGACCGCGTCGCGAGCCGGTCGTCCTGCCAGCCGTCCACCCAGTCGCGCAGCGTCCTGCTCTTGAGGTGCAGCGCGTGGGCCTTGGCCACGTACGTCGCCGTCGGCCGCGAACGCGAGAACGCCACGACCGCCTTGCGCACCTCGCGCTCGGCCTGGCGCCGTACCGCCGGCGACAGTTGCGCGTCGGGGCCCGTCAGCTCGCGGATACGATTCACGTGCTCGTCCTCCCGGCGTCCTTGGGTGGAGAGCCCCCCTTTTGCCCGCCTCGGGGCGGCACGATCAGGTGCGGGAACGCCAAGGCGATCTCCGTGCGCAGGCGCGACACCTCCAGTTCCTCGCGCAGCTCCGCGTTCTCCCGTTCGAGCGCCGCCACCGTGGGGTCGGGGCCCGGCGTCGAGGGCCGCCCCGGGGGCGCCGGCGACAGCGCCGACAGCGCCCCCGCGAGCGCCTCCTCGCGTAGCGCGTGGAACCGCGAAGGCGAGATCGACAGGCGCTCGCACGCCGCGTCGATGCTCAACGCCCCCGACAGCGTCTCGAGGATCGCCTTGAGCCGCGCCTTGCTCGTCGCGTCCGCGTCGAGCCGCTCCACGTGCTCCATGCCCTTGCCCGGTCGGCTCATGAGGGTCCTCCCGACGTCGCCGGCGGCGTCGCGTCAGGCGTCCCCTGCGGAACCGGCGGCGGCGGAGGCATGGTCGCCCCCTCCCCCGACAGCGTCGAGATCACCGTGCGTGCGCGCACCCGCGCCCGCCGGGCCTTGCGTCCCCCGTGCAGGGGGGGCTTGTCCTTCGAGGGCCCCGGCGTCGGCGCCGACAGTGCCAACGCGCGCTGCGACACCCGCAGCAACGCCTGGAACCGCGTCGCCTCGTGCTCGGCTCGCGTCTTGGCCTTGCGCAGCTTCTCGAGCTCGAAGTCGCGCCCGCGCCGACGGCCCCGGGCCCGGGGCTCGAGCGCCTCCACCATCGCCTCGAGGGCCCGCGCCTCGAGCTGGTAGTAGCGGTTCACCGACAACGACAGGCGCGCACTCGCCTCGCTCGGCCGCAGCTCGCCCGCCATCACCTGCAGCACCGCCACCGCCGCGCGACGCGCCTCGTCGCTCGCCAGCGTCCCGGGACGGGCCTTGGGTCCGGTCGGCCGCTTCACGACGCACCGCCCGGCGCGTACGGCGCCCGCGGCGCGGCAGGCGCCGGCGGGGCGGGAGGAGCGGGCGGCACCGGATCGGGCCGCGACGGCGGCGCCATCACCCGCGAGATCGTCGAGAGGCTCGCGTCGAGCGGCGACGTCCCCGGCGCCGGCGGCGTCTCCGCGGGCTCGTCGAGGTCCGTCGCGTCCGTCACCACCGCCGTCACCGCCACCGGCTCGGGCAGGGCCGGCGCCGCCTCGGTCTCGGCCCGACGGCCCGGCGCCCCGAGGTCCACCTCCTCGCGCTGCCCGCCCTCCACCAGCACCACCTTCTCGCCCTCGGCGTGCAGCGAGATGTCGCGGTCGCCCACGCGACCCGTCAGGTAGAAGGGCTTGCGCGGCACCCCGTTGCGCGCCAGCTCCTCGGCGTTGGAGGCCACGCGCGCGAGCAGCGTCGCCTTCACCTCCGCCGCCGCCTCGAAGTAGCGGTCCGCCGGCACCGCGCCCCCGATCCCCTGGTGCGGTCGCTGGAAGTTGTAGTGGTCGATGAACAGCCCGATCCGACGCCGCGCGTCGTCGAGCCCCTGGAAGATCGCCTTCTCGAGCAGCTCCCGCCACAGCGTCCCCCAGAACCTCTCGGCCTTGCCGAGCGTCTGCGGCCGACGCGGGCTCGCCACCACGTGCCGGATCCCTCGGCGCGTGAGCAACTGCGTGAACTCGCTCACGCCGCGCCAGGTCTTGTACTGCGTCCCGTTGTCGGTCAGCACCTCGAGCGGCGCCCCGAAGTTCCCGATCGCCGCCTCGAGCACCTCGCGCACCAGCGCCCCCGACGCCGACGCGTGCAGCCCGTACCCCACGATGAAACGGCTGTGGTCGTCCATGAACGCTACGAGGTGCACCCGCCGGTTCTCCCGCTTGAGCAGGAACGTGAACAGGTCCGTCTGCCACAGCTCGTTGGGACGCGCCCGCTCGAACCGCCGCACCGGCGCCTCGTGCGGCACCGTCGGCGCCTCCTCGACGACGTAGCCCTCCTCCTCGAGCACCAACGCCACCGCCCCAGGGCTCGCCCCGTACCCCTCGCTGCGCAGGAGCACGTCGTGGATGCGATCCTGACCCCAGTCGGGGTGCGCCCGCTTGAGCATCACGATCGCCCGTCGGATCGGCTCCGCCAGACGACTGCCCCCCTTGCGTCCCCGCGGGCCGTCCTCGAGGCCCGCCGGGCCCCGCGCCTCGAACCGCTTCTTCCACTGGTACAGCGTCGCCGCCGACAACCCCACCAGCGTCGCGAACTCCGACGCCGGCAGCCGGCTCCGCATCCACGC
>JAEUKG010000211.1 GCA_016794325.1 Myxococcales bacterium
TGGCGTACGACCTCAAGATCGTGGGCGGGCTCGTGGTGGATGGAACGGGGGCGGCGCCGCGCCGCGCCTCGGTGGCGGTCGCGGGCGGGCGCATCGTCGAGGTCGGCGAGTGCGCGGGCTCGGCGGCGCGCACCCTCGACGCCGAGGGAGCGATCGTCACCCCCGGCTTCACCGACCTCCACACCCACTACGACGGCCAGGTGTCCTGGGACTCCGACGTCGCGCCCTCGAGCCTCCACGGCGTCACCACGTGCGTCATCGGCAACTGCGGCGTCGGCTTCGCCCCCGTGCGCGCGAGCGACCGCAAGCGGCTCGTCGAGCTGATGGAGGGCGTCGAGGACATCCCCGGCTCCGCCCTCGCCGAGGGCATCCGCTGGGACTGGGAGTCGTTCCCCGACTACATGGACGCGATCGACCGGCGGCCGCGCGCGATCGACGTCGTCTGCCAGGTGACCCACGACCCCTTGCGGGTGTACGTCATGGGGGAGCGCGCCTTCGCGGGCAGCGCAGCCACCGACGACGACATCGCCGAGATGCGGCGCCTCGTCCGGCTGAGCCTCGAGGCCGGCGCGGCCGGGTTCAGCACCGGGCGCACGGACAACCACCGGTCCCTCGACGGGAGCGACACCCCCGCGGCGGAGGCCACCGTGCGCGAGCTCGCGGGCATCGCCAAGGCCCTCGACGGTCTCGGCCACGGCGTCCTCCAGGCCGTCTCCGACTTCGACATGGAGAAGTCGCTCGAGCGCTTCGACGCCGAGTTCGACGTCCTCGAGCGGATGGCGGAGGCGGCGCCCGGGCACCCGCTGTCGATCTCGCTCATGCAGCGCGACCTCGACACCACCCAGTGGAAGAAGATCATCGCCCGCGCGGAGCGGGCGAGCGCGCGCGGGGTCCAGATCCGGCTCCAGGTCGGCGCCCGCGGCATCGGCGTGCTCCTCGGCTTCGAGGCCACGTTCCACCCGTTCATCGGCTTCCCGAGCTACAAGGCGATCGCCCACCTGCCGCTCGCCGAGCGCGTCGCCCGCATGCGCGATCCCGCGCTCAAGGCCAAGATGCTCGAGGAGAAGAGCGAGAAGATCGCGGGCGACGGGAGCAACGTCCCGCCGATGGCCGATCGCTTCCTCGCCAACATCGATTTCATCTCGATGCGGATGTTCCGCCTCGGCGCCCACCCGAACTACGAGCCGCCGAAGGAGGACTCCCTCTACGCCGAGGCGCTGCGCACGGGGAAGCGCCCGCTCGAGGTGATCTACGACGCCCTCCTCGAGAACGACGGAAAGGAGCTCCTCTACTTTCCGGTCTACAACTACGCGGGGTTCGACCTCGACGTGGTGCACGAGATGCTGTCGCACCCGCTGTCGCTCCCGGGCCTCTCCGACGGCGGCGCTCACGTCGGCACCGTCTGCGACGCGAGCTTCCCCACGTTCATGCTCTCGCACTGGGCCCGCGACCGGAAGCGCGGCCGCCTCCCGCTCGAGAGGGTGGTGAAGATGCTCACCCACGACACGAGCCGCTACATCGGCCTCACCGATCGCGGCACCGTCGCCGCCGGGCAACGCGCCGACCTCAACGTCATCGACTTCGACCACCTCCGGCTCCAGCGGCCCGCGCTCGTGGCCGACCTCCCCGCCGGCGGGAAGCGCCTCGTGCAGCACGCGGAGGGCTACCGCGCCACCCTCGTCGCCGGCGCCGCGATCACCGAAAACGGCAAGCTCACCGGCGCGACGCCGGGGCGCGTCGCCCGCGTCCGCTGACGCCGCTCCGGGCGGCGTCGCCGGGCACCGGGGCCGGTCGTCACTGGCAGAGGACGCTCGAGCCCGAGATCATGCACGCCATCCTGGCGCACGCCTGATCGGGCCCGAACGCGCCTCGCCGGCACTTGAGGAGCGTCTTCGTGTCGCGCGAGCACGCGAGGCGCCCCTCGTCGGCGCACGGATCGCCGGCGTCCGCGGTCGCGGTGTCGCACGCGACTCCGGCCTGGACCGAGCACCGCCGCGGCCCCTTGCACGTGCTCGCGACGGCCTGGCGCCCGCGCGCGCACACCAGCATCGACCCGCCGTCGGCGGAGCACGCGAAGCCGCCCTCGGCCGCGCACGGCTCGCCGACGCCGGCCACGCTCTCGTCGCACTCGGGCCCGCCGGGACCTTGGACGCACCCGCGCGGCCCGAGGCACCGGCGCACGAGATC
>JAEUKG010000232.1 GCA_016794325.1 Myxococcales bacterium
GCTCTCGTTCGGCATGGGCGTCGTCAAGGTGGGCGACCCCCCGCGCGAGGACACGCCCATCCTCTGGTCGCGCTATCCGAACGGGCTCGATCCGGCCCCCGTCGTCGCGACCGCGGGCGCGGCGCCCACCCGCGTCCTGCGCGTGCGCACCGCCGCGAAGGAGCCGACGGCGCCCCGCGCCCTCGAGCTCGGCCGCCTCGACGACCAGGGCGCGTTCACCACCGACGGGCTCGTGGAGATCGGCAAGCCCTTCCTCGACCTCGGGCTGCTCGTCGATCCCAAGGGCTCGGTGTGGATCCTCTACGGCGACGCCTCGGTCGCGTTCCTCGAGCGGCGCACCTGCGGCTGAGCGACCGGCTGCAAGCGCGGCGCGGAAGTGCTAGAGACGACCCCATGAACGAGCAGGCGACGCGCGCCTACTACGACGAGTTTTCGGTCCACTACGAGGACCAGCGGCGCCCGAACGACGCCACCGGCTACCACGCCATGCTCGACGACCTCGAGGTCGACCTCGTCGAGCGCCACGGCCGCAACATGGACGTCCTCGAGTGCGGCTGCGGCACCGGGCTCCTGCTCGAGCGCTTCTCCCGCTTCGCCAAGAGCGCGAAGGGCATCGACCTGTCTCCGGGCATGCTCGAGCACGCGCGCGCGCGCGGCCTCGACGTGGTCGAGGGGTCGATCACCCAGCTCCCGTTCGCGGACGAGAGCTTCGATCTCACCTGCTCGTTCAAGGTGCTCGCCCACGTCCCCGATCTCGGCAAGGCGCTGTCGGAGATGGCGCGGGTGACGCGCAAGGGCGGCGTCATGCTCTGCGAGGTCTACAACCCGCTCTCGTTCCGCGCCCTCGCCAAGCGGGTCGGTCCCGCCGGCAAGATCTCCGAGCGCACCCGCGAGAGCGCGGTCTTCACCCGGTTCGACGGCCCGTGGGTGCTCCCGCGCGTCCTGCCGCCGGGCACTCGGGTGGAGTCCTTCCGCGGCGTGCGCATCGTGACGCCCTCGGCGGCGCTCTGGCGCGTGCCGGGGCTCCGCAACGTGCTGCGCACGCTCGAGGTCGCGCTCGCCGACACCAAGGCCGCCTACCTCTCGGGCTTCCTCGTCGCGGTGGTGCGCAAGAGCGCGAGCTGATCCGCTTTCATTCCTGCGACCACGCCGGCGCCTCGAGCCCCCGGTCGATTTGTCGTACCCCGCCCGACACGCCCGATCTTTTTTCGGGTGAGCACCCCTCTTTGGCGAGGATGTGCGTCTATACTTCCCTGCGATGCGGATCTTGCGGCGATTGGGCTTCGTGTTCGTGTTGCTCGGCGTCTTCGGCGTCGCCGTCTTCCTCGCGCTCCGCCTGAAGGGTGGGGGGTTGTGGGACGGCCTCACCCCGGCGATCGCGGCGAACAACCAGTCGCACACCCCGGCGAACTACGACCTCACGCAGCTCAAGGTCGTCAACGAGGTGCTGAAGACGGTCCGCGACCGCTACGTCGACCCGAAGCGCGTCAAGCCGCGCGAGATGCTCCTGTCGTCGCTCAACTACGTCCAGCGCGACGTCGCCCAGATCATCGTCCTCCACGAGGAGGGCTCGCCCACCGTGAAGGTGCGGGTCGACACGCAGGAGAAGGAGTTCCGGGTCGACAACGTGCTCGGGCCCTGGGACGTCTCGGCCCGCCTCCGCGAGATCTTCGCCTTCGTGCAGGAGAACCTGAAGGGCACCGAGGTCGACCTCCGCGAGGTCGAATACGCCGCGTGCAACGGCATGCTCCACACGCTCGATCCGCACAGCGTGCTCCTGTCGCCCGAGGCCTACAAGGAGATGAGCCTGTCGACGAGCGGCCAGTTCGGCGGCCTCGGCATCGTCATCTCGATCCGCGATCAGCAGCTCACGGTCATCAACCCCATGCCGGGCACCCCCGCCGCCCGCGCCGGGGTGAAGAAGATGGACCGCATCGTGAAGATCAACAACGAGGCCACCCTCAACATGGGCCTCAACGAGGCGGTGAACCACCTGCGCGGCGCGCCCGGCAGCAAGGTCACGGTGTGGATCCACCGCGACGGCGACGGCGGGTGGCCGGGGCTCAAGCCGTTCGAGCTCACGCGCGAGGTCATCAAGGTGCAGAGCGTCGAGCACCGCACCCTGCCCGGCGGCGAGAACATCGGGTACGTCCGCATCAAGCAGTTCCAGGCCAACACCTCGGCCGATCTCGAGGCGGCGCTGAACGACCTTCGCAAGAACGGCGAGATCAAGGGCCTCGTCCTCGACCTCCGCGGCAACCCCGGCGGCCTCCTCGACCAGGCCGCGCGGGTCGCCGACAAGTTCCTGGTGAGCGGCCCCATCGTCGCCACCGTCGGCAACCCCACCGAGGAGCGCGAGGAGAAGAGCGCGCGCCCCGAGGGCACCGAGCCCAACTACCCGATCGTGCTCCTCATCAACGGCTCCAGCGCGAGCGCGAGCGAGATCGTCGCCGGCGCGATGAAGAACCACGACCGCGCGGTCCTCGTCGGCGAGACCTCGTTCGGCAAGGGCAGCGTGCAGCTCGTCTTCACCGAGCTGCCCGACAAGGCGGCGCTGAAGCTCACCATCGCCCAGTACCTCACCGAGCCGGGCGACGTCTCCATCCAGGGCGTCGGCGTCACCCCCGACATCGAGCTCGACCCGATGACCGCGGATCTCCAGGAGATGGACCTCACCGTCGACACCGGCGCGGTGAAGGAGCGCGACCTGTCGCGGAGCCTCTCGAACGCCCGCGCCAAGGAGGGCCAGAAGCCCGCCGAGGTCGTCCGCTACAACCTGCCGCCCAAGGAGCGCATGGATCTGCGCGAGCGCGGCGGCGATCCCGACGACAACTTCCAGATGGACTTCCCGGTGCGCTTCGCCCGGGAGATCGCGGCCCGGGTGCCCGCGGGCCGGCGGCCCGACCAGGTGCGCGCCGCCAAGCAGCTCATCACCGAGGCTCGCGCCCAGGAGCTCACCAAGGTGTCGGCCGATCTCCAGGCCATCGGCATCGACTGGAGCGACGCGCCCGGCGACGTGGCGGCCCAGCCGGCGGGCGCGGCCCCGCCCGCGGTCGAGGTCAAGGTCGAGACCGACAAGCCGAGCAACGAGCTCACCGCCGGCGAGCCGGCCCAGCTCCGCCTCACCCTCACCAACAAGGGCAAGGACCCGCTCTTCCGCCTCAACGCGATCACGAAGAGCGACAACGGTCTCTTCGACAACAAAGAGCTCGTCATCGGCAAGCTCGAGCCCGGCAAGAGCAAGACCGCGACGATCCCCCTCGGCTGGTGCGAGGTCGAGGGCAAGAAGCCCGGCTCCACCGCCCCGACGCCCAAGGACGCGCCGCGGGTCTGCAAGATCCCGAAGGACACGCACTCCCGCACCGACGGCGTCACCGTGCGCTTCGACGAGGCCCGCGGCCGCGCGCCGGCGGCGCAGACGCTCCGCGTGAGCGTGAAGTCCCTCGAGCGCCCGGTCTTCGCGTACAGCTACCAGATCGTCGACAACCGCAAGGGCAACGGCGACGGGCGGGTGCAGAAGGGCGAGAACTTCACGATGTACCTCACCGTGAAGAACGTCGGGAAGGGCCGCGCCTACGAGACGCAGGCGAACCTCCGGAACCTCTCCGGCGACGGCGTCCTCCTCCACGAGGGCCGCTTCGACATCTCGAACATGCTGCCCGGCGAGACCAAGAAGGTGGCCTTCACCTTCGACGTCGAGCCGCAGCTCGCCGACAACGAGGCGAAGGTGGAGCTCTCGATCGCCGACCGCGACCTCCGCGAGAACGTCGTCGAGAAGGTGCGGATGCCCCTCGCTCCCGCCCAGCCCGCGTCGCCGAAGTCCGGAGCCATGAAGGCGAGGTCCGGCGGCGCGCAGCTCTTCGAGGCGCCGCAGGGCCGCGTGTTCGGGCGCATCGGCCAGGGCACCGCGGTCGCGGTCCAGGGCACGCTCGGCGACTACGTGAAGGTCTCCCTCGGCGACAACCGCTTCGCCTTCGCGCTCGCGCGCGAGCTCGAGGACGGCGGCGCCCCGGGCGCGGTGACGATCGAGGACGCGATGCAGCGCCTCCCGCCCGCCGTCGAGCTCGCGCAAGCGCCGCTCGTGACGCGCGACTCCCACATCGTCATCAAGGCCACGAGCACCGACACCGATCGCCTCCTCGACGCCTACGTCTTCGTCGGCGCGCGCAAGCTCTTCTACCGGTCGAACAAGAACGGCCCCGATCCGA
The DNA here is from genome assembly GCA_016794325.1 of Myxococcales bacterium. Classification (GTDB taxonomy): domain Bacteria; phylum Myxococcota_A; class Polyangia; order Polyangiales; family Polyangiaceae; genus SXNL01. The sequence continues at coordinate 4,209 of JAEUKG010000232.1, forward strand.
AGCGCATGACCTTCGACGCCGACCTGCCGCTCCGGCCGGGCGTCAACGTCATCACCGTCGTCGCCCGGGAGAACCCCGACACGGTGGGGCGCAAGACCATCATCGTGCGCCGCGACGGGCCGGGAGGCGAGCTCCTCTCCACGCCCAAGACGGACGACGAGGATCTCGCGGGCGCGGGCGCGGGCGACGACTGATCGACCCGGGGAGGGAACCGATGGCGAACAAGGACAAGGAGCGCCGGGCCCTGCTCGCGGCGGCGGAGAAGGTCATCGCCGACAAGGGCTTCGCCGCCACCACGGCCGCCGACGTCGCCGCGCGCGCCGGGCTCCCCCTCGCCACCTTCGACGCTCATTTCGACGGGACCTCCAAGGTGCTCCGCGCGCTCTCCGAGGAGTTCGCGGAGCGGATGATCGCGGTGACCGACCAGTCGACGCGGAGCGGGATCTGGCAAGGGTCCGCGGCGCGTGACGTCGTCGAGGTCGCGGTGCGATCGATCTTCGACGTCGTCCTCGAGCGGCGCGAGCTCGTCCGCGCCTTCCTCGCCCAGGGCGCGGTCGATCCCGAATACGCCGCGGACCTGCGCCGCATCGGCACCCACATGTCGCAGCGGATCATCGCCGTCTTCGCCGAGTGCGTGAACGTCCCGGCGCGCCCGTCGCGAGCGGTCGCCTTCTCGCTCCTCACCGCGGTGGCGCTCGCCCACCACACGATCCTCGTCGGCGCCGAGTGGTCCGGGGTCACCTTCTCCAAGGACCAGCTCGCGGAGGAGGCCTCGCGCGCGATCTGCGCCTACCTCGGCATGATGCCGACGATCGCGATCAAGGAGGACGGCCCCGACGCCGCCCCGACGGGGATGATCCACGCGCTCAAGACCGAGGAGTACGAGGCGATCCCCCAGGAGCTCCTCCCCGAGTCGCAGCGGCGAGGCTGAGCGTGCCCGAGCTCCCCGAGGTCGAGCTCGCGAGGCGCCAGCTCGTTCGGTGGGTGCGTGGCGCGCGCATCACCGGCGCGCGCTCGCCCGACGCGAAGCTCACCAAGCCGAAGGCGGGCGCGCCGTTCACGCGCGCCCTCGTCGGGCGCACCGTCACCGCGGTCGATCGGCGCGGCAAGTGGCTGCGGCTCATGACCGACGACGGGACCCGGCTCTTCTTGCACCTCGGAATGACGGGTGATTTCGAGCGCTTGGAGCCCGGCGCCCCCGCCCCGCGCTTCGAGCGCGCGCGCCTCGAGCTGTCGCGCCGCGGCAAGGCGAGCGTCGTCGCCTACGTCGACGCGCGCCGCCTCGGCCACCTCGTCGTCTCGCGCGAGGACACGAAGACGTGGTCGAAGCTCGGCCCCGATCCGCTGATCGACGGCGTCGACGTCGACGCCCTGCACGCGCGCCTCGCGCGGCGCAAGGGCAAGACGATCAAGGAGGTGCTCCTCGATCAGACCGTGATCGCGGGGGTCGGCAACATCCAGGCGGCGGAGGCCCTCTGGCGGGCGAAGATCGATCCGCGCTCGCGGGCCGACCGGCTCACCCGCGCCCACGTCGCCGCGCTCGTGCGCGCGATCGACTGGAGCATCGCCCGCACCCTCGCCGACCTCGAGGCCGGCGGCGCCCGCTACAGCGAGCGCTCCAAGGGCGATCCGGCGCCGCCGTTCGTCGTCTACGGCCGCAAGGGCGAGCCCTGCCGCCGCTGCCGGGCGGCGCTCGAGCGCATCGAGCTCGGCGGGCGAACGACGACGTTCTGCCCGCGCTGCCAAGCCCGGATCGCCTGACGGCGGA
>JAEUKG010000258.1 GCA_016794325.1 Myxococcales bacterium
CGAACGCGAACCCGAACGCGAACCCGAACGCGAACCCGCCACGCGCACGCACACGCACACGCACACGCGAACGCGAACGCGACGCGAACGCGAACGCGAACGCGAACGCGAACGCACACGCGAACGCGAACGCGAACGCGAACGCGAACGCGAACGCGAACGCGAACGCGATTTGCTCCCACGACCCCGCTCCCACGCCCCCGCTCCCGCGATGCGCTCGCTGCGCGCGTTCGTCGTGCGACGACCGCGCGGGCGCGCGCGTGTGTCTCCCCTCTCCTTCTCTTCCACCGACCGAGGAACCATGAAGCTCCAAGACCTGAAGATCATCGTCACCGGCGGCGCCTCCGGCATGGGCGCTTGCTTCGCGCAGCGGCTCGCCGAGGGCGGCGCCAAGGTCGCCGTCGGCGACCGCAACACCGACATGCTCGCCGAGCTCGCGCCGGGCATCGCGCGGCGGCGCCTCGACGTCTCCGATCCCGCCGACTGCGACGCCTTCGTGGCGTGGGCGGCCAGCGAGCTCGGCGGGCTGAACGGCCTCGTGAACAACGCCGGCATCCTCCGCGACGGGCTCCTCGTGAAGAAGGACCGCGAGACCGGCGCGATCGTCAAGCTCTCGCGCGACGACTGGAACGCGGTCATCGGGGTGAACCTCTCGGGCGCGACCTTCATGGCGCAGTCCGTCGTCGCGCACATGGTCTCGACCGGGACGCGGCCGGGCGTCGTCGTCAACGTGTCGTCGATCTCGCGCCACGGCAACCGGGGCCAGTCGAACTACGTCGCGGCGAAGGCCGCGCTCGCCGCCAACACCGTGACCTGGGCGCGCGAGTGGGCGCCGTTCGGCGTCCGCGCCTGCGCCGTCGCGCCGGGCATGGTCGACACTCCGATGACGCGCGGCATGAACCAGAAGGCCCGCGACGCCGTGATCGCCCAGATCCCGGTCGGTCGCATCGGCAGCCCCGACGACATCTGGACCGCGATCCGCTTCGCGCTCGAGTGCGACTACTTCAACGCGCGCACCGTCGACGTCGACGGCGGCCACTCCTTCTGAGCAGAAGGGCGCGGCGCGGAGGGCCGAGCGCGGAACGCGGCAGCGGCGACGCTGCGGAACGGGGCCCGACCGTCGCGCGATCGATGCGTCGAGCGTGGCCCGCGGGCGCGCTCGGCGCTACGAGCCCGACTCGGACGCCCTGCGCTTGCGCTTTCGGCGGTGGTGCGCCTTCGCCTTCGCGGGAGGCGCGACCGTGATCGCCTCGCGCGCGGGGAGCGCGACCGCGCTCGCGGCGCGGAGCCTCACGACGTCGGCGAGCCGCGGCTCGGAGGTCGGAGCCGCGGGCGCGCTCGGCGGGACCCACTCCTCCGACCGGGGATCGCGCGTGAGGTCAGCCGTAACGACGTCGACCACCGCGAACGCGTAGCGGCGCTTCGCCCGGAGGCGCACCTCGGAGGCCTTGGGCTCGGGGATGGTCGGCGGCGGGAGCGTCTCGCGCTCCGCGATGGGGACCTCTTGCTGCGAGCGCATTTCCGACGGCATGCTGGTACGACCTCGCGCCTTGGCCGCGGCAACACTGCCGCCTGCAAAGCGGTCGTACGCCAAGCAACGTCGATGCCTGCCCCGCCGCGTCGGATTTTTTCGTCGTCGGGCGCCAGCGCGTTCGGAAATGCACGAAATCCCGATCGCATTCCGCGCACGGGCGGCGCTGTCGTCGGAGGTGGGATGTGCCAGTCTGGCACGCCGGGCCGTGAACGCGGGGTCACTCCGCCCGCGCCGTGCCTCCGCATGGGAGCACCATCGCTCGCGGCGTCCCCTTGCTTCCGATCTGCACGGTGCGCGCGCCGCAGGGCACGACGAGCGCGCCGGGCCCCTCACCGACGACGCGCCCGTCGACGAAGACGCGGCGCCCCGCCGACGACGGCGGGAGCTCGAGGCGGCACGCGCCTCGACCGGCGGGCGCCGACGCCGACGGCTCGCCGCTCGGCGAAGGGGCGTCCGCGCGCGGCGCGCCGGGATCGACGAGCGCCGACGGAGCCGACGCCGAGGCGCTCGCGGCCCGCGCCGAGGCGCTCGCGGCCCACGCCGACGCACTCGCAGAGGCGCTCGCGGATCGCGAGCTCGGGTCGGTGCTCGCCCCGCCGAGCGGCAGCGTCGCGCTCGGACGCGGGGCCAGCGCCGAGGTCGTCTCGAGCGGCGCGTGGGCGGGCCCGCCGGACCGCCACAAGAACGCTGCGCCCGCGCCGCCGGCGGTGACGAGGACCGCGAGGAGCACGGCCACCGCGCCCCACGGCGCGCGCGACCGTCCGCGCGCGACCGTCGCGGGCTCGATCGTGGCGCCGCCCGCCGCGGAGCCCCAGACCTC
>JAEUKG010000310.1 GCA_016794325.1 Myxococcales bacterium
TGTACAATGCATTGATGTGCTCCTGCGCCATCGACCGGAACTTCGCGTCCTTCGCGCTCGGGTCCGACAGATACATCCGGTAGTGGCCGATCGCCTCCACCGCTCGACCCGTCAGCTGCTCGCTTCGCGCCAGCGAGAACAGGATGTTCGCCCGCTTCAGCGCCGCGTACGCCTGCTCGAACTTCACGCGGGCCTCCTCTTCGCGGCCCCTCTCGTGGAGGGCGAGGCCTTCTTTGAAGCGCTCTTCGGCCTCTTTTCGGCGGAAGTCGTCCCCCTGCGCCAGCGCCGACGTCGAGAGCGTGAGCGCGAGGAGGAGGAGGCCGGGTGCCGTCAGTCGATGGTCCATGGGACGTCGCCTTTCGTGAAGCTCGGGCCGCTCGCGGAGCCGCGCGGGGGCGCGTGCGAGGGCGTGGGCTGGGCGCTCGGGGGCGCCTTCGCGGTGGTGGTCGTCGGTGCCGCCGCGCTCGTGGCCGCGGGGGTCGTCGTCTGCGCCGTCGGCGCGGTGGGGTTCGCGGCGGCGGTGGTCGTGGCCTTGGTGCTGGCCGCCGTCTGCGTGGCGCCCGGGGCCTCGGGGAGCTCGGCGCCCGTCGTCGTGCGGCCCTTGGCCACGAACGCCGCGATGCCGATCGCCCCCACCACCGCGAAGGCGAGGAGCGCGATCGCGAGCCCGCTCATCTTGCTCTCGCGGCGCTGCGTCGTCACCACGGTGTCCGAGCCCTCGCGGCGCACCACCGCCGGGCGCGGCTCGCTGTCGGGCGCGCCCGCGACCGCGTGGCGCGCCGACGACGGCTGCGCGAGCGGCAACGGCGGCGTCGCGAGCGTGCCCTGGAGCAGCTCCTCGACGTCCGGCGCGGCGCCGGGATCGCGCGGGGGCGGCGCCACCGGCGGCTCCGTGATGTCCACGATCACGTTGTCCATCGGCGCGGTCTGGTCGCGGTGCGGCGCCTTCGGCGCGTGGGCCTCGCCGGCGTAGCGCGCCGCCATCAGCCCGTCGGAGAACGCCACGTCCTCCTTCGCGAAGACTCGCCGCTTGGGCTTCGCCCCGTCGAGCCGCGCGTCGAGCACGTCCGTCGGGAGCACCCCCGGGTTCGTCGACAGCGCCTCGTCCTCGGTCTTGGACGCGCGATCGGCCGCCGTCGGCGGGCCCGGCGGAGTCTCGTTTTGCCGCCCCTTCGTCATCGAGCACCTCCGAATACACCCATTCGATTCATCACGAAAAGCGCCAACCCGAAGGCCGAGAGCACGAGGACTATCCCCACGAGCATACCCGCGATCTTCGCCCCCGTCCCGCCCGACGGCTTGGCCTTCTTGGCCCGCGCGGCGCCCGACACCGGGGGGATCGTCGCGGGGCCGCGCGCCGGCGACAGCTCGCGGACCTCGCGGGCGAGGCGGGCCGCGGTGCGCTGGAAGCGCTCCTCCTCGGTGAGCCCCTCGTCGCCGCGGTTCGACGACGGCGGGGGGAGCCCCGCGCCGAAGGCGGCCTGGAGCTGATCCATCCGCAGCGTGGCGCCGCGGGGCCCCATCGGCGCGCCCCCGCGCTCGTCGCCAGGCCCGAGGGGCACGGTGCGGTCGACGATCATCTCCCCCATCGGCTCGGTGCCGTTCTCCGGCGCCGAGGGCACGAAGTTCAGCCCGAGGGGCGCGTCGCGCGTGGGGAGCTGGCGGAAATTGGGGGTCGCGGCGCCGGCGCCCGCGACGCCGGAGGCGCCCGCGGCGCGCGGCGTCCCGGGGACGGGGCTCATCACCGGCGCCGGGCCGGGCTCGGTGGCGTCGAACGCGAGGCCCGCCGGCTCGGGATAGGTGTGCCCGTCGACGACCGGCTTGTGCGACTCGGGGGTGATCGCCTCGCCGAGGATCGCCGCGTTCTTCCGGCTCTCGCGCATCGCCTGCATCCACGGCGGGAGCGGCCCGTCGGGATCGGTCGGCGCGGCGAGATCGGACGCCGTGATCTTCGACACCACCGGCTCGCTCCCGATGGGCGTGTTGCCGAGCGCCTGCGCCGTCACCATCCGGTGCGGGTCGTACGACTTCTGCACCGCCGAGAGCATCTTGGCGAGCTCGCTCGCGACGCGGTACGCCGGCGGACGCGCCGCCGGGTCGAGCGCGAGCGCCGCCGCGAGCAGATCCTGCAGCGCCGGCGGGAACTTGCCGTGCTTCGACAGCGGCGCCGCCGGCACCTCCAGGCGCGACAGCGCCCCCTCCACCGACGTGCCGTACGCCTCGTAGGGCCGGTGCCCGGTGAGCATCTCGTAGAGCACGCTCGCGGCGGCGAACACGTCCATCGCCGGCGCGATCGGCCGCTCGCGGAGCTGCTCCGGCGCGGCGTAGGCCGGCGTGCCGCAGAAGCCCTCGGCGGTCGAGTCGTCGAGCAGGCGCATCACGCCGAAGTCGATGAGCTTGGCCACGAGGTCGCCCTCGCGATCCTGGTGGATGATGATGTTCTCGGGCTTCATGTCGCGGTGCACCACGCCCGCGTCGTGCGCCGCCTCGAGCGCGTAGAAGACGTCGCGGCCGAGCGCGAGCGCGACGTCGAGCCGGAGCGCCCCGCGGCGGGCGAGCGCGTCGCGCAGGCTCTCGCCGTTCAGCCGCTCCATCACGTAGAAGGGCGCGTTCGAGCCGTCTTGCAGGCGCCCGAGGTACGTCACGCGCACGATGCTCGGGTGGTTGATCTTGACGATGACCCGCGCCTCGCGCTCGAACCGCTCGATGAGCTGCGGGCGCGACCGCGCGAGCTCGGGGTGGAGCATCTTCACGACGCAGGGCGCGCCGAGGTTCCGGTCGACGACCTCGTACACCGCGCCCATGCCCCCCGAGCCGAGGACGCGAACGACCCGGTAGGCCACCCCCAGGCCCACGATGATGTCGCCGTCTTTGTAGGGAAGCGGTGCCACGTCCAACGGTCTCGCCCCGCTCTCTCGGCCGCTGGGACCGCGAAGTTGCGTGGAAAGTGAAGTTGCCAGGGCATTCTATCCGGCCCCGCGGCGGAATGCCGCCTTCCAGACGGATGACAGCCCCCCGCGCCGCCCTCACCCGGCTGGCTGGCGCCGAGCCAGGCCGTCCCAACACGCACGGCGCCGCCGTTAGCTTGTTGACCCATCGCCGCAGAGAGCGGCAAAACCGCTGGGCGTGCGGCTGGCCCACCCGATGCATGGCGCACGGTGCCGTTTGACCTCTCCACGTACGCAAGGAGCCCACATGCGCGCCATTTTCGTCGCCTCGCTCGCCGCCGTCGCTGTCACCCTGGCCTCTCCGTTCGCCCTCGCCCAGCGCGCGGGCAGCTTCGAGCGCGTGGCGCGGCCGGCGCCCGATCGCGTCGTCCGCCCCGCCGCCGAGCGCATGAGCGTGGACCGCGTGCGCGTGGTCCGCGATCAGGACCGCGTCCGCCACACGCCCCCTCCGACCGACCGCCCGAGCGTCCGCGCGATGATGCAGACGCCCGTGTCGTGCGCCGCCGGCAGCGCCGGCTGCGGCGGAGCGCCCCAGGCCCGCGCCGAGGCGGGGCACGCCCGCAGCGCCGCCGCCTCGTCCGACAAGAAGCTCGATCCGGCGATGGTGAAGGCGGCGCGCGCGTACCTCGACAACATCAAGAACATGAAGTGCGGAGCGCGCGGCCGCTGCGAGTGACCCCGCGCGGGGCGTGAGCGGGCCGAGGCCCGCCGACCGCCGAAAACGACGCTGAAAAAGCGGCCGGGAGGGCCACGCTCGGTAGGATCCGGGCGTGGCCCCGTCCCCCCCTGCGACGCCCCCCGAGCGGCGTCCCTCCCTCTTCAGCCTCCGGCGAGCCACCGGGCGCCTCTTCGTCGCGCTCGCCGTCGGCGTGCTCGCGACCGCGGTCACCCCCGCCGTCGCGCCGCTGCACGTCCGCGCGGTCGTGGGCTGG
>JAEUKG010000346.1 GCA_016794325.1 Myxococcales bacterium
GCGTCGAGCTCGACGGGCGCGGGCTGAGGATTGACGTCGACGTGCAGGCGCCCTTGATAGAGAGGCGCCTCGGCGGAGCCAGGTCGGGGCGATGATCCGGGACGCGCAGGTTTGGTCGATGGGAAAAGGATCCGGCAAGGGCAAGAAGCCCACGGACAACGTCATCCACGTGAGCTTCGGGCCTGGCGGCGGTCGCACGAGCGCGCCCCCGCCCCCGCCGCCCCCGTCCATCCCGCCGCCGGCGGACGCCGACGCGGCGGAGCCGGTCACGGACGTGTTCAGCGCTCGCGAGGTCGCGCGCCTGCTCGGCGTGAGCGTGACGCGGCTGCGCTCGCTCGACAAAGCGGCGATCGTGAGCCCGAGCGGCGCCCGCGCGGGCAAGCGCGCCTACACGTTCCAGGATCTCATCGCGCTCCGCGCCACCCGTGAGCTCCTGTCGCAGAAGGTCCGCCTCCGCGACGTCGCCCGCGCCATCGGCGCCCTGAAGAAGAGCCTGCCGCGGGTGGTGAAGCCGCTGCAGGAGCTCCGCATCATGAGCGACGGCCGGCGGGTCGTCGTGCGCTCCGACGGCACCACGTTCGAGCCGCTCACCGGGCAGACGCTCTTCGACTTCCAGGTCGGCAGCCTGCGCGACGACGTCGTGAAGATGTTGCGCCCGGAGACCGCGCAGGCCCGCTCGCGCACCGCCTACGACTTCTACATGCGGGCGAGCGCGATCGACGAGGACCCGAAGACGTGGGAGGAGGCCGAGGCGCTCTATCGGCGCGCCATCGAGCTCGATCCCGACCTCGCGATCGCCTACACGAACCTCGGCAACATCCTCTTCCGCAAGGGAGACGAGCGCCGCGCCGAGGAGCTCTACCGGCGGGCGCTCGAGATCGACGACCGGCAGCCGGAGGCCCACTACAACCTCGGCTACGTCATGCTCGAGCGCGGCCAGCCGTCGCGCGCGATCGCCTATTTCCAGCGCGCGCTGCAGACGGATCCCCGGTTCGCCGACGCCCATTTCAACCTCGCGATGGCGCTCGAGGCGATGGGCGAGCGCGGCCGCGCCCGCACCCACTGGAAGCGGTACCTCGAGCTCGAGCCCACCGGCGCTTGGGCCGACATCGCCCGCGACCACCTCGAGTGAGGCGCCCACCATGACCCGACCGAGCCTGGAGGAGATGAGCCGGCGCCTCTGGGACGGCGAGGAGTGGACGCTGAAGAGCGACAACCACCCCTTCGTGCCGCTGAACGTCCTCGAGGAGGTCGCCCCCGACGTCGGCTTCTACAAGAACTTCTCGAACATCGTGGTCGTGCGCACGCCCGAGGGGGTGGTGATGCTCGACACGGGCTCCCACGTCGCGCTGATGCAGCAGCTCGCGTTCGAGAAGATCCGCGCCTACGACGCGCGGCGCGTCCACACCGCAGTCTACACCCACGGTCACGTGGACCACGCCTACGGGCTGCCCCCGTTCCTCCGCGAAGCCGCCGAGCGCGGCTGGTCGCCGCCCGCGATCGTCGGCCACGAGGCGGTCCCGGCGCGCATGCGCCGCTACATCGACACGCCGGGCTACAACGCCCGCATCAACGCGCGGCAGTTCGGGATGGAGATGGAGTGGCCGACGACGGCCGACTTCCCCACCGCCACGTACCACGACCGCATGGAGCTCCACGTCGGCGGGGTGCGCATGATCCTGCGCCACGCGCGCGGCGAGACCGACGACCACACGTGGATCAGCATCCCTGGGGCGAGCGTCCTCGTCACCGGCGACATGTTCATCTGGGCGGCGCCGAACTGCGGCAACCCCCAGAAGGTGCAGCGCTACGCCCGCGACTGGGCGAGCTCGCTCCGGGAGATGAGCGCCGAGGACGCGAGCGTGCTCTTGCCGGGCCACGGCGTGCCCATCTACGGCAAAGACCGCGTCCGCCAGGCGCTCCTCGAGACGGCGACGTACCTGGAGTCGCTCCACGACCAGACGCTCGCTCTCATGAACGAGGGCGCGACGATCGACGACGTCATCCACACCGTGAAGCCCCCGGCGAGCCTCACGAACCGGCCATTCTTGCAGCCGATCTACGACGAGCCCGAGTTCATCGTCCGGAACGTGTGGCGGTGCTACGGCGGCTGGTACGGCGGCGTCCCGAGCGAGGTGAAGCCGGCGCGCCGCGCGGCCCAGGCCCGCGAGATCGCCGCCCTCGCCGGCGGGGTGGACCGGCTGGTGCGACGCGCCGAAGAGCTCGCCCGAGCCGGCGACTTCCGGCTCGCGTGCCACCTCGCCGACTGGGCGGCCGACGCCGAGCCCACGAGCCGCGAGGTCCACGCGGCGCGCGCGCGCGTGTACGACGCCCGGGTGAAGGTGGAGACGTCGACGATGGCCAAGGGGATCTTCCGCGACGCCGCGAAGGGCTCGCACGAGATCGCCGGCGACGAAGAGGCGATCGAGAGCCAGCGCCTCTGAGCGCGCCGCGGGCCGGCTACGCCGACGGCACGGGGCGCCGGTGGGCGAGGCACGGGAGCTGGCTCCGCACCCGGTCTTGGTACGCCGGGTCGATCGTCGCGACCGCGATCCCCTCCCCCTCCGAGGCTTGGGCCACCACCTCGCCCCACGGATCGACCACGAGGCTCTTGCCGTACGTCGCGCGGCCGCGGGGGTGCTTGCCCCACTGCGCTGGCGCGAGGACCCAAGCCTGGTTCTCGATCGCCCGTGCGCGGAGGAGCACGTGCCAGTGGTCCTTGCCGGTCGTGAGGGTGAACGCGGCCGGCACGGTGAAGCAGCGGGCGCCCGCCTCGACGAGGCGCCGGTAGAGCTCGGGGAAGCGCAGGTCGTAGCACACCGTCATTCCGATACGGATAGCGTCGACGTCGGCCGCCACCGGCCGATCGCCGGCGGTGGTCGCGTCGCTCTCGCGCAAGGTCGTCCCGTCGGCGAGGTCGACGTCGAAGAGATGGATCTTCCGGTACGCGGCGACGACCGCGCCGTCGGGCCCGAACAGCGCGGACGTGTTGTAAGGGCGCGCGGGGTCGGCGCTCCGCTCCGGCATGCCCCCCGCCACGACGTACACGCCGTGCCGCCGCGCGAGCTCGGCGACGGCGCGCGAGATCGGGCCCTCGCCGAGGGCCTCGGCGATCGCGCGCTTGTCGTCCTCCGGGCCCATGAAGGCGAAGTTCTCGGGGAGCGCGACGAGGCGCGCCCCGGCGGC
>JAEUKG010000352.1 GCA_016794325.1 Myxococcales bacterium
CGAGCCGGCGCCGTCGGCCGACCGACGCCCGCTCGCGCGCGAACCTGCGAGCCCCCTCGCACGCGCCGTGCCGGCCCTCGGGGGCGAGAACCCTTGGTGAATTCCGCGGGGCGGAGTGGCCCGGCCACCCTGCGACTGTCCCGGGGCCACCAAGCCCACGCCCGCGCCTCCCGAAACCCAAGACGGACGCAGGCGACGGGTCTTTGGTCACGATGTCGACGGCCCACCGACGTGAAGGCATGGGCTCTCGTCCCGACGCGTCGCACCGGCACCGAAAAAAGAGGTTCTCCACCCCCCCGAGGCTGGCCGCCCTGTTGGCGCGCTCGGCGATCGCCGCTGGGATGACGTTGGCCGCTTCGCCCGCGTGCCGCCCCAGGCCGACGCCGCTCGGCGCGAGCGCCGTGGAGGCCCCGGCCCCCTCGACCGCACCGTCCGCCCGCGACGCCCCCACCGCCGGGTCCGCCGGCGACGCAGCCCGAGCCGCGCATCCATCCGCTCGACCTGCGGCGGCGTCTGCGGCCCCGGACGCAGCCGGCGAGCTCGAACCTGGCGACGTCGCCCTGCCCATCGCGGCCCGGGCGCAGGCGCCGGAGGCCCCGCCCTCGGGCTGGTGCGGCGAGACCGCCATCCAAGAGGCGCTCCTCCACGTCGGTGTCTGGGCGCCGCAGCGCGCGATCCATCGAGCCGGAAAGCCCGCGCACCCGGACCTCTACTCGCCCGACATGCCCGTCGCCCTCGACGCGTTCGGTGTACAATACACATGGTTCGCGGGGCGCGGCCGAGGGTACGTCGCGTTCTCGGAGTTCGCGCGCGAGGCGATCGACGCTGGCGATCCCGTCCTCGCGGGGGTCAAGCTCCTGCCGACGCAGCACCCGGAGTGGGGGCTCGACCACTTCGTCCTCGTCGTCGGCTACGGTCGCCGGGGCCTCCTCGTGAACACGACGTGGGGGCGCCGGGAGTGGATCGCCAAGGGCGTCGCGCGGGGCATCTCGCTCGACACCGCCGCCTGGGCCGCGCGCATCCGAGGAGTCACCGTCGCGCGGGGTGCTACGCCGGCCCGACTCGCGGCGGTCGCTCAACGCGACTCGAGCCTCGTCCTTCGCGCCACCTGCGACCCAGGCCTCGTCGTCGAGGGCACGCGCTCGCCCGCGCTCGACCTGACCGTCGCCGAGGGGACGATCACGCGAGTCCACTGCGTGCGCCCCTGACGGGCAGCATCTGTGGCGGCGACCGACCTCACCGTCGCCGACCGGACGATCACGCGAGCCCCGACCGCCGTTCGCCGCACCGTCGGTGCTTCGCCCGACCCGGCGGTCGGGCGGCGTCTGCAACCCCCGCGAACCCCGCGGGAAAGCGAATTGTTCTCGGAGGATGAGCCCTCGTTGAACATTGGCTGAGCGGGGTGGCGGACCTCCGCGTCGCGGGCTACCGATGTGGTCACATGAAACGCGCCCTCCTCTCCGTCCCCGCCCTCCTCGTCCTCCTCGCCGCCACCGCCACGGGATGCGCCGGCCAGGTGGACGATCCCCCGCTCGGCCACGAAGAGGACGCGATCATCGGCACGCAGCGTTCGGCCGCGGGCTACCCGGAGGCGGTGCAGATCAAGGTCAACAACGCGTTCAGCGACTTCTGCACCGGCGTCATCGTCTCCCCCACCGTCGTCCTCACCGCCGCCCACTGCGTGAACTTCAACCCCGGTGGCACGTGGACCGTGACCGCTCCCTTCGCCGCCGGCGGCGCCCAGACGCGCACCGCGACGCAGGGCGAGCTGCGCGACCCCGCGTTCGCGCCCCTCACCCGCGACAACTACGAGTCCCACCCCGAGGTGCACGACCTCGCCGCCATCTACGTGACCGCTCCGTTCACCGGCATCACGTTCCCCACCATGTCGTCCGCCGCCGTGGCCGCCGGGACCCAGGTGTCGGCGATCGGCCGAAAGACCGTCTCCGCCTCGGCGCCCCTCGTGCGCAGCCGCAAGGTGAGCCTCGCCTACCCGGTCGCGGCCGACGGGTACATGCTCGACTACAAGACCGTACGACTCACCGACGGCGGCGACTCGGGCGGCCCTCTGTTCGTGGAGGGCACCCACCAGCTCGTCGGCACCGAGGCCAACTTCGACCCCGCGGGCAACAAGGACTTCTGGGCCCGCCTCGACGGCGCGAACTACACCTGGGTGCAAGGCCGCATCGCCGCCCACGCCGCCGCCCCCAACAGCATCACCATCAACGGCGCGACGACGTCGCCCGTCACCCCTCAGACGTACACCGCCGCGGGCGAGTGGGCGATCTACGCCGGCACCGCGGGCGGGAACTGGATCGCGGTCGCGTTCGCCTCGAAGCCCCTCGTGCCGAAGTCGTACCTCGTCTCCTCGGAGTGGGACGCGACCCACGCGTACGTCGAAGCCTGGAACGACGCCACCGGCGCCTGGTGGACGAGCGATCTCGGCGGCGCGAACGTCAAGGTGCAGACCGGCGCCGACGGCAAGCTCCACGTCCTCGTGAACGACCCCGCGCTCGTGCCCTACACCGGCGCCGGGCCGGCCTCCGCGCAGGCCGACCTCACCATCCCCTGAGCGATCGACCCCTCTGCGAGGTCACTCCACCGCGCGCGCGTAGCCCGGGAGCGTGCCGAAGACGGCGATGAAGCGGCCGTCCACGTGCGGCCACTCGACGTACCACGTCATGTTCGCCGCGAGGACGCGCGCGAGATCGGTCGCCGTCTCGTGGAACTCGTCCGACGCGTCCTCGGGCGCGACCTCACCCAGCGCGAGCTGCTTCACGAAGTCGGGCGCGGGCTCGCGGACGGCTGCGGCTCCGCCCACGAGGCGTTCGAGCCTCTTCGCGCGCGCCGCCGCGACCGGTCGCGGCGCGCCGCACTCGCTGGCGCGCCTGCGCTCGCTCTCGGGGCGGTACAAGTCGCCGGAGAGGTGCCCGTGCAGGGTCACGAGATCTCCCGCCTTGGCCGCGCGCTTGCGCGCGTCCGTCCAGCGGCAGTCCGCCGAGGTCCAGCCGCCGCCCGCGCGAGAGAGCTTGTACCCCTCGGCGTCCCAGAGGGTGCCGTCGCGGCCGTGCTCGAAGATCGTCTCGACGCCGTCCGAGATCATGTCGAGGCGGTGGTGATCGCCCGAGACGTTCCCCTGGTGCACCCACCGGTGGACTCCGCTCGGGCCAGGCTTCACGTCGAGCAGGTGTCCACCCGACGATCCCCGCCACGCGACGGTCGGGGGAGTCGCCGACGTCGAGACCGCGAGCAGGCGACCGCCTCGGTCGAAGTGCCGCCAGTCGCCGAGCACCCGCCCTCGCGCGAAGCTGCCCTCCGCGATGGGCGTCTTCTCCTTCGCGTCGTAGTAGAAGCGCCAGGCGCCGTCGCGGAACCCGGCCGCGAACGAGCCCTCCGCCGCGAGGTTGCCGCTCGGGTGGAAGAACCGCCAGGCCCCGTGCGGGCGGTCGGACGCGAAGGGCCCCTCGGCGAGGCGCTTGCCGTCCACGGTCGAGCTGCGCCACACGCCCGCGCCCCGCGTCATCGTCCCCTCGCCCACGACGTGGCCGGCGGCGTCGAGGCGCCGGAACGGGCCCGTCATGTGCCCGCCCGCGAAGGCGCCCTCGGTGGTGCCGTCGTCGTCGGACGTGCGATACCGGCCGTCGGGGATCCGCTTCTCGGCGAGGTCCCAGGGCCTCCAGCGCTCCACCATCGGCGCGGAGTACCCCGGCTGGATCGACGCGAGCTCCTCGAGGGTGAACCCCGACGCCTCCACCCACGCGGCGACCTCGGGCCGCGCCGCCGCGATGTCCTCGAGGTAGTCGTAGCGGTGCCCGGCCGCGATCGCCTCCGCCGCCGCGCGCCCCGACGAGCGCTCGATGAGGTAGCCCACCGCGCAGATGCGCCCCGCGTCGTCGATGAAGACCGGGTTGCGCCACGGGAGGTGGTCGTTCCGTGGCGTGGCGCCTTTCGAAATATACTCATCGAGATATCCCAGGAGCTCGGCGCGCTTCTCGGCGCGCTCCGGGCGGGTGGCGGGGCGCCCCCCGAGCCACCTCCGCGCGTACGAGAGGTGGGACTTGGTGCGCTCGGCCTCGTCGGCGGGGCCGCGCGGGTCGCGCCCCCGAGCGGCGACGAAGCCGGCGTCGCCGAGGTGGTGGTTCGCGCCGTCGACGAAGCCTCGGGACTCGGCGCCTGGCGGGAGGGCCTGGGCCTGCGCGGAGGCGAACAACGCGAGGACCAGGGCGCCGACGGCGGGGGTGATTCGCATGCTTCCCCGAGAACGCCCTCGACGGGCGCCCCGATTCCACCCCGCGCGGCTACGATGTCCGCGTGACGCCCTCCCCCCTCCGCACCGTCGTGCGCGCCGAGGCCCTCGCGTGGCTCGCCGAGAACCCCGCCCCCGAGGGGGCGAGCGTCGTCACCTCGCTGCCCGACGTCTCGGAGCTCCAAGGGGCGTCGCTCGACACCTGGCGCGCGTGGTTCGTGAGGGCGGTGGGCGCCGTGCTCGCGTGGATCCCCGACGACGGAGTCGCGATCTTCTACCAGAGCGACATCCGCTTCCGCGGCGCCTACGTCGACAAGGGATACCTCGTCATGCGCGCCGCCGACGACCGCGGCGCGCACGTCCTCTGGCACAAGATCGTCTGCCGCCGGTCTCCGGGGACGATCGCCCTCGGCCGCCCGAGCTACTCGCACATGATCGCCGTCGCCAAGGTCCCGCGCCGGCCGGCCGCGCGGCCCGGCCCCGACGTGTTGCCCGACGCCGGGCTCATGCCGTGGAGCCGCGCGATGGGCGTCACCGCCTGCGAGGTCGCGTGCCGCTTCTTGCGCGACGAGACGAGCACGCGCGTGGTCGTCGATCCGTTCTGCGGGCAGGGCACCGCGCTCGCGGTCGCCAACGCGCTCGGCTTCGACGCCGTCGGCGTGGACCTTTCGGCGAAGCGGTGCCGGGCGGCGCGAGCGCTCGAGATCGACCCGCGCGCGCGCGGGCCACGCGGCGACGAGCTCGAGGGCGGGCCCCTCGAGCAGCCGTAGCGCGGGCTCCTCCGGCGTCGACGAGCTCGGCGCGGACGGGCACCGCCACCTCCTCGGCGACCGCCCAGGAGCGGGCCCCCGGGAGCGGGTCTCGCTCTCGGGGTCGACCACCCGTCGAGCCGGGACACGATGGCCACACCGCGGGCGCTGAAGGCTCACGTCGACGACGCGACCGCGATCTACGGCAACGGCGGCTTCGTCGACGTGCTCGCCTTCCGCGTCGCCGAGATC
>JAEUKG010000395.1 GCA_016794325.1 Myxococcales bacterium
GCCGCCGGCTGCGAGCGGAGGAGCCCCTCGGTCGATCCCGCGCCCGCGGCCAACACGGCGCCGCTCGCCACCGGTCGCGCGCCGGTCCTGTTCGTGGGCCACGGCAGCCCGATGAACGCGATCGAGGACAACCGCTGGAGCCGCGCCCAGCGCGAGCTCGGTCAGAGGCTCGCGCGGCCCCGCGCGATCCTCTGCGTGTCCGCGCACTGGTACGTGCGGGGGACGTTCGTCACCGCCCAGGCGCGGCCGCGCACCATCCACGACTTCGGCGGGTTCCCTCGCGCGCTCCACGAGGTCGAATACCCGGCGCGCGGGGACGGCGCGCTCGCGGGGCGGGTCGCGGGCCTCCTGTCGGCCGCGCGCGGCGAGGCGCGCGAAGACTGGGGCCTCGACCACGGCGCGTGGTCGGTGCTCGTGCGCATGCGCCCCGAAGCCGACGTGCCCGTCCTCCAGCTCAGCATCGACCGCGGCGCCACCCTCGCGAGCCACGTCGCGATCGGCCGCGCGCTCCGACCCCTCCGCGACGAGGGCGTGATGATCCTCGCGAGCGGCAACGTCACCCACAACCTCCGGCACGCGTTCGGCGGGGGAGGTGAGACCCCGGCGTGGGCGCGCGACTTCGACCGCGACCTCGCGCGCGCCCTCGAGCAGCGCGACGAGCGGTGGCTCCTCGGGGCGCTCGACGGCGACGCTGGAAAGAGCTCCCACCCGACGCCGGATCACTTCCTGCCGGTCCTGTACGCCTTCGGCGCGTCGGCGGAGGGCGATCGGCTGAGCTTCCCCGTCGAGGGGTTCGACATGGGCTCGCTCTCGATGCGCTCGGCGCTGTTCGGCTGACGCGCACCGCTTGCACGGCCCCGCAGGCGGCGCGCTCCCGACCGCCGCGCCCCCGCGAAACTCCCGGCTCGGCCGGTGGTACGTGTGCTGCATGGCGCCGCAGAAATTCGGTCGCGCGTGCGCTCCCCCCGCGCCGCCTCGACCGAGGAGCGGAGCAGACGATGAAGATCATCCACGTCTTTTCGGCCGTGACCCTCGCGGCGCTCGCCTTCGGGTGCTCGAAGACCGAGACGCAACAGGCGACCGGGCAGAGCGCGGCGCAGCTCGTCGAGGCCAAGTCCGCCTTCGAGGCGCGGTGCGCGACCTGCCACGGCTCGACCGGCAAGGGCGACGGGCCCGGGGCCGCGGCGCTGAACCCCAAGCCGCGCAACTATACCGACAAGGCTTGGCAGAAGTCGGTCACCGACGAGCAAATCAAGAAGGCGATCCTCATGGGCGGCGCCGGGGTCGGCAAGAGCCCGGTCATGCCCGCGAGCCCCGACCTCGAGTCCAAGCCCGAGCTCGTCGACGGGCTGGTCAAGGTCGTGCGAGGCTTCGGGTCCTGAGACCCGCGACTTGCGCGCGCTCTACCTCACCTCCGTCTGGCTCCACATCCTCGCCGCCACCCTCTGGATCGGCGGGATGGGGTTCCTCGTCCTCGTCGTGGTGCCGTGGCTCAAGCGGGGGGATCGGGCGCGAGCGGCGACGCTGATCCGCGAGACCGGGGAGCGCTTCCGGACGGTGGGGTGGGGGTGCTTCGCGGTCGTCCTCGTCACCGGGACGTACAACCTGTGGTTCCGCGGGGTGCGCCTCGGCGACTTCGCGCGGGCCTCGTTCCTCGCGTCGCCGTTCGGGA
Source organism: Myxococcales bacterium (assembly GCA_016794325.1). Lineage (GTDB taxonomy): Bacteria > Myxococcota_A > Polyangia > Polyangiales > Polyangiaceae > SXNL01. The sequence continues at coordinate 1,673 of JAEUKG010000395.1, forward strand.
TCTCGGTCGTGGCGAAGCTCGCCGTCTTCGCCGTCGTGATCGCGCTGAGCGCGGTGCACGATTTCTCGATCGGACCGAGCGCGACGCGCGAGATGAGCCGCGATCCCGACGGGCCAAAGGCCCTCGCGCTGCGGAAGCGGGCGTCGATCATGGGCCGCGCGAACGCGCTCCTCGCGCTCCT
>JAEUKG010000412.1 GCA_016794325.1 Myxococcales bacterium
GGAGCAGTCGGACAACGGCGGCAGCGGGTGGTCGCTCGTCGGCCGTGCGCCGGCGCAGGCGGGCCGCGTCGTGTGGCGGGTGCCGGCCGACGGCGCGGCGGTGCGCCGCGTGCGCCTCACGCCGAGCTGGCCGGCGGCGCCGATCGCGTTCGACGTGACCCTGACGCCGTCGCAGCGCGCGGCGTACCGCTGGGTGTGCATCGCCGACACGACGGTGCCGCCGACGCGGGACGGCGCCGGATCGCTCGTCTACAAGGACAAGATGTGGATCCTCGGGGGCTGGAACCCGGCGATCCCGTATTTCCCGCTGGCGACGGGCAACGACGTCTGGAGCTCCACCGACGGCGCCCACTGGACGCAGGAGAAGCAGCAGACCTACGTCGACCGCGACTTCGATCCCGCCGTCGACTGGGAGGGGCGCCACACCGCGGGCTACGCCGTCTTCGACGGCAAGATGTGGGTGCTCGGAGGAGATCCGCTGCAGCGCCACTACCAGACCGACGCGTGGTACTCGACGGACGGGCGAACGTGGACCCGCGCGGTCAAGACGCTGCCGTGGGGCAACCGCGCGCTCTTCTACACCCTCGTGTTCCAGGACCGGCTCTGGGTGCTCGGCGGGCAGACGATGCCCGACTTCGTCGACCCCCACGACACCGGCATCCCGTACCGCGTCTTCGACGACGTCTGGGTCTCGCGCGACGGCGTGAGCTGGTCCTCGCACCCGGTCGAGGGCCCGCACTGGCAGCCGCGCGCGGCGATCATCCAGAGCGCGACGCTCCACGGCAAGATGTGGGTCATCGGCGGCGGCACCTACGAGGCCGTCAGCGAAGGCCGGCCCCACCGCGACTACTTCACCGACGTGTGGAGCTCGCCCGACGGCACTCACTGGGATCGCGAGGCCGCGGCCACCCCGTGGACGCCGCGCCAGTACCAGAGCCTCGCGTCGTGGGACGGCAAGCTCTGGGTCATCTCGGGGTACTCCGCCGAGGGCAACCAGGACGGCGCCTGGTATTCCGCCGACGGGAAGAACTGGTACGACACCGAGACCCCGTGGGGCCCCCGCCACGCGTCGAGCGTGTGGGTGTACAAGGACGCGGTTTGGCTCTCCGGCGGCGGCGACCACGACATGTGGCGCCTCGAGCGCGGCGAGTGGAGCGGCCCGTGAGCGCGCGTCAGCGGACGCCGCGGGTCTCGTCGAGCGCGAGCAGGTAGTCGCCGAGCCAGCGCCCGCGCGCCTTGATCTGGGCCACGGTCGAGATCCCTCGGAGGACGCGCCCGATCTCGGCGCGGACCGCGGGATCCCCGTCGGCGCGCGCGAGCCGGGCGAGGAAGCGGAGGGCGGCGACGTTGTCCTCGAACGGCACCCGCCTCGCCGCGAAGACCCCCGCGGCGTCGGGATCGGGCGTCGCCGAGAAGTAGGCGCCGCTCTTCGGATCCGAGAGCGCCGCGCGCAGGAACGCCGCGAGCCGTCGCGCGGTCGCGAGGTGCTCCGGCTTCTTGGTGGCCTCCCAGAGGCGCATCGTGGCGAGCCCCATCGCGGCGTTGTCGCTCAAGAACACGACCTTCGGCTCGGCGCCGGCGTCGTGACCGAGCCCGCCGGAGGCGGTCGCGTGGGTCGCGAGCACGCGCGCGTGCGCCCGCTCCGCCGCCGCGAGCACCGCCGCGTCGCCGGTCGCCTCGTAGAGCGAGACGTAGGCGGCGATGGCGAGCCCGTTCTCGCGCCCGTACTCGTGTGTATCCACACGAGGATAGCCGTGCCGCTCGCGCTCGGGCCCCGGGAGGCGGTAGTAGTCGTGGCCGTCCATGAACGGGCGGCTTCGGTCGTGGGCGTTCAGGTCGGCATCCTGCGTGGTGTAGAAGCCGCCGTCGGGGCCCTTGAGGAAGCGCTCGACGTAGCGGTGGACGGCGCGGGCCCGCGCCAAGGACGCGGGGTCGCGGGTGAGCGCGTAGGCGCGGGCGTAGTTGTCGAGCGCCGGCGCCTGGAACGTCATCAACTTCTCGAAGTGAGGGTGATCCCAGTCGCGCGCCGCCGAATACTGGTAGATGCCGCCCCACACCGGGTCGATGAGCTTGGCCTGCTTGTCGAGCGTGAAGAGCGCGACGCGCCTGGCCTCCGCGTCGGTGGCGGCGCGGTGCAGCATCCAGGCGTTGTTGCCGCCGAGCGGCGCCTTCTGCGTGCGGCCCCAAC
>JAEUKG010000701.1 GCA_016794325.1 Myxococcales bacterium
GCGATCCACGACGCGACCTCTTCGTGCTTGCCGTACCGCTTGGCGCCGGAGTGCTTCAGGTATTCGACCCGGACGCTCTCGGGCACGGGGTCGGACGCGCCGCCCTCGAGCAGGCCCGGCGCCACGACGTTGATGCGCACCCCCATCGGGCCGAGCTCCTTCGAGAGCGACCGCGCCATCCCGCTCAGCGCGGCCTTCGACGTCGCGTACGGGGGAGGGGAGGGGACGCTCTTCTCGCCGTCGGTCGACCCGAGGAGGACCACGTTGCCCGGGCGGCCGGCGCGCGCGAAGCGCTGGACCGCGAAGAAGGCGCCGCGGACGTTCACCGCCATCACGCGATCCCACGCTTCGGCGCCCACGGTGGCGAGCCGATCGTAGACCGGCGGCACCTCGCCCGAGCCGATCGCGGCGGCGTAGACGAGCGCGTCGGCGGGGCCCCCGAGCGCGCCCTCGAGATCGTCGACGGCGCGCGCGACGTCGCCCACCGCCGTCACGTCGAGGCGCGCGATCGACGCGCCGACCTCGGACTCGAGCGCGCGCGCGGTGGCCTCGTCGGCGCGGTAGGTGAGGCCGACCCGTGCCCCACGACCGGCCAGAGTCCGGCAGAGGACGCGCCCGAGCGCGCCCGTGCCTCCGATGACGATGCAACGCGCAAAAGCTGCCGAGCCCACGGACGGCACCGTACCAGCGCTCCGCACCAGAGTTGAAGGGGATCGCGGACTTGAGTGGCGTCGGTGCGGCCCGTTCGGCCCCGTTCGAGGTGAGAGCTGACTGCGCTTGAGGGGAGGAGTCCCACTTTCCCGCGTATCTCGGGTATATGTCGCCCGTGACTCCGCGGACCCGCTGGTCCATCGCGCGCGCCATCGTCGCGCTCTCGGCGCTCGTCGCTGGGGCGGCGGTCTACGTGGCGCGACCGGGCGCCGTCGTCGTGACGCGCTGGATCCCGGCTGGCGCCCGCGCGTCCGCGCGCGCGCACCTCGGCGGAGCGCTCGCCGCGCTGCCGGCCCCGGTGCGCGGCGTGCTGCCGGATTTCCTCTGGGCCGCGTCGCTCGGCTGCGTGCTCGGCCTCGTGTGGCGAGGCAAGCCGGCGTCGGCCGCGCGTCCGTGGCTCGCGGCGGGGCTCGCCCTCGCGCTGGGGTGGGAGATCGGGCAGGCGTTCCACGTCGTGCCCGGCACCTTCGACCCGCTCGATCTCGTCGCCTCGCTCGTCGGCTACGCCGCGGGGGCGTGGGCGGGCGGCGTCCGTCTCGACGACCTTCGCGTGCGCCGCGCGGCGGCGCCCTTGGGCGGACCCTCGACGTCCGCCGCTTATTGCGTTCGACCAGAGTCCACCCACGAAGAGGTCCCATGAATCGTTTCGGTCGTAGTCACGTCCTGTCGTTCGTCGCCGTCTGCGGCTTCGCCGTGTTCGCGATGGGAACCAGCAAAGCCAAAGAAGACGGGGCCGACGGGGGGAGCAGCGGCACGGGCAGCACCGCCTCGGAGATCAAGCTCAAGGGCAGCTGCGACATGAACGCCAAGGCCGGCCTCTGCATCGAGTACGACGACGCGCTCGCGTCGATCGTCTGCGGCATGCTCGGCGACAAGGACTCCTGGAAGAAGGATCAGCCCTGCCCGAAGACCGACGTCATCGCCAAGTGCCTGATGGTCGACAAGAAGGGCGGCAAGGAGATCCACTACTACAACAAGAGCCACTCGACGCTCGACGAGGCGAAGAAGGACTGCTCCGCCGACGACGGCATCAAGGACAAGGAGACCAAGTACACCTTCACCGCGCTCGTCACCGAGACGGCGCCTCCGGCCTCGGCCTCGGCGG
>JAEUKG010000425.1 GCA_016794325.1 Myxococcales bacterium
GGGGAACGACGGGAGGTCGCGGCTGTCGCGAATGACACAAGCGGGATACTCGCCCGCGGCCGCGAGCAGGTGGTCGACGACCGGGGGACGGGCGCGGCGCACCGCGCGAGGCGTCGCGGCGCGCCCCGAGCGAGCCGAGGAAACGGGCCGGGCTTGCGCGCGCTGGTACGGCTGGAACGTTGGGTCCAAGTCGCTCTCCTCGATCCCGCTCGCGGGACGTCACGGAGCCTGACCGAATCCATGGCGGCTGCAACCGGAAAATTCGACCTGGCGCGTCAAACCCCGTCGCACCCATCGGCTGGCTTTCTCGCGGGTTGATGTATTGTCCCACGCAGGTGCCCCTTGGAATTCCGACTTCATCGCAAGATTCCGCTGACGTTGGCTGCGTGTGGCGTGGTGGTTGGCCTCGGCGCCAACTCCGGGGCCCAGCCCAAGGCTCCCGCCCACCCCGCCGCTCCCTCCGCGGGCGCCGGCGCGCCCGCAGCCGCCCAAGCGGCGGCGTGGGCCCCAGCCGAGGGCCGGTACACGGAGCCCACCCCTGACGCGATGGTCTCGTCGCAGAAGGCGCGCGCGCTCGCGCCGCGCGCCAGCGAGGGGGACGTCCTCGCCGCGATCGCGGTGATCCAACGCCTCGACTCGCGCGCGACCTACGGCGTCGCCGTCGCGGCCCTCGACGAGATCGCCGCGAGCGGCGCGCTCGCGCGCGACCTCCGCGACGAGGCGTTCCTCGCCGCGCGCCGGATCTCGTCCGACGCCGCGACCGCGGCCGGACGCGAGAAGGCGCGGAGCCGCGGGGTGCTGTCGTCGCTCTTGGTGGTGGGGCCGTTCCGCGACACCGGCGGCGGCCTCGACCGCCGCGAGGGGCCCGAGGAGTCGGCGGGCGGGTTCGGCGATCGGAAGCAGCACTTCGCGTGGGGGGCGTACGACGTGTCCCTCCGCGAGGTGCCGCCGGCGTTCGCGGGGCCGCGGGGCGTGCCCCTCGACGTCTTCGTCGCGCCCCGTCGCGAGAGCTGCAGCTACGTCGCCAGCAAGATCGACCTGCGCGCGCCGCAGAAGGTGGTCGTGCGGGTCGCGGCGGCGGGCCAGGTGAGGCTCGCGTTCGACGGCGAGCCCGTGGGCAAGAGCGACGAGTCGCATCGGAGCGCGAGCTTCGATCGCGTGGCGGCGCGGGTCGACGCGGCGGCGGGGCCGCACGCGATCGTCGCGAAGGTGTGTGCGGGCGCGCTCTCGGACGAGGGGCACGTGCGGCTGCGCGTGACGAACGACGCCGGCGCGCCGGTGGAGCTCACCGAGAGCGCGGACCTCGCGGGCGCGCCGTCCAAGCGCGCCGGCAAGGCCGAGCCGATGGCGACACCGCTCGCCCGCGCGCTCGCGGCGGGCGACTCGGCGCGGCCCGAGGCCAAGCTCGCGGCGGCGGTCGTCCGCGGCGTCGGCGGGGCCGACGACCAGCGGAGCCCCCGGGCGGCGGGGCTCGTGGACGCGGCGGTCCGGGCGCCCGGGATCGGCGCCGACGCGCTCGCGATGGCGGCGTGGGTGTCGCCGTCGGGGGCGAACCGTTCGAGCCTCTTCGTGAGGGCGCGGGCCGCCGCCGATTCCGTGCAAGATGCACGCACCACCGGGTTCGTCGAGCGGCGACTCGTCGCCGAGCAGCTCGGCGCGCTGATGCCCGACTGGGCGATGGCGACCTGGCGGGGCGCGAAGACGTCGAAGGCCGACGCCGAGGCGGCGCTGATCACCGCCAGCGTCGCGCAGGGGCTCGGCCTCGAGGCGCTGCGCGCGGACTCGTACCGGACGCTGCTCGCCGAGCACGGCAAGGACCCGGCGAAGACCCCGACCGCGCTCGTCTTCGAGCTCGCGCGGATGGCGCCGAGCTACGAGCGCAAGCGCGCGATCGAGGTCGAGCGCGTGCTCGAGGCGCGCGGCCTCCCCGGGGTCGGGCTCGTCAACGCCGCCGGCATCGAGGGCGTCGCGCAGGCCGCCCGCGCGGCGAACGAGGTCTTCGAGGGCCGGCTCGACGACGCCGACGAGGCGATCACGGTCGTGCGCGCGCTCGCGCAACAAGGGGCGCACGACGCGGCGCGGCCGCTCGCGCGCAAGCTCCTCGCGTTCGCGCCGAACCGCGCCGAGGCGTGGGTGCTCGCCGCGCACGAGATCGCGCTCGCCCCCAGGTCGACCGAGCTCGCCGATCCGGCGGGCGCGGCGGCGTTCGCGCTCGGGCGAGCTCGGGAGCTGTCGACGACCGACGCCCAGGTCCGCGCCGAGCTCGAGCTGCGCACCGCCAAGGCGCCGGGGGGCGCGGTGACCGCGCGCGACGACGAGAAGTACCTCGTGGGGTCGGCGACGCTCCTGTCGCGGAGGAGGGGCGTCCCCGCGGGGCCGCCCGACGTGTCGGACCGGCAGCTCTACTGGCTTCGCGCCGTCACCATGCACGACGACAACCGCGTGTCGCAGCTCATCCACTACGCGCGCGAGATCGTGATCGCGCCGCGCACGCAGAACGAGCTCTTCGAGGACATCCCGGCGGAGGGAGAGCTCACGGAGATCCTGCGCGCGCGCGTGCACCGCAAGGACGGCGGCGTCGCCTTCCCGACCGAGGAGCACAACGACGGGCGGCGGCCTCGCATCCGGTGGCCCGAGCTCGCGCCGGGCGACACGGTGGAGGTCGCGATCCGGTCGTGGACGAGCACCGCCGTCGGCGGCCGCGGCGACGCGCCGTTCTACTTCTTGGACTATGTGGGGGCGCCGTCGACGCACCCGCTCCTCTACAACGAGGTCATCGTCGAGACGCGCCCCGGGCACCCGCTCTACGTCGACGTGCTCCGGGGCACCGGCCACAAGAAGACCGAGAGCGACGAGGGCGGGCGCCACGTCGTCCGCTACGTGTGGGACAAACCCGAGGTGGTGCAGGACGAGCCCCTCGCGCCGCCGCTCAGCGAGACGGTGCCCGTGATCGTCGGCTCGACGTTCCGCACGTGGGACGAGTTCCGCAAGTGGTACATGGAGGCGATCCGCGGCTTCACCGAGCCCGACGACGAGGTCCGGCGCCTCGCCAAGGAGCTGACCAAGGGCAAGAACACCCGCGAAGAGAAGCTCCGCGCGCTCTTCGACTTCGTCGCCGACGACATCCGCTACGTGAACTACACGAGCGGCGAGTGGTGGCTGCCGAACCGGCCGCAGCAGCTCCTCGCGCGCCGCGCCGGCGACTGCGACGACAAGGCCCTCCTCTTGATCACCCTCCTCAAGTCGATCGGCATCGAGGCCGAGGAGGTGATGGTCCAGACCCGCCTGACGGGTCAGCCGTCGGTCGTCACCGCGAAGAACGTCGCCGTCCCCATGTTCGATCACGGCATCGCCTTCTTGCCCGGGCCTGGCGGCGGCCAATACCTCGACGCGACGAGCCCGCAGTCGCGGCTCGGTCCGCTTCCGTCGATGGACGCCCGCGCGATGGCGCTGCGCATGCAGGGCCCGCCCGAGATCGTGCAGCTGCCGGCGAGCAGCCCCGAGGATCACGGCGCGGACGTGGTGTGGAGCCTCGCCCTCGACGCCGACGGCGCCGGAGATCTCGTGGGCGAGGAGACGCACGCCGGCGACGGCGCCTTCTACCTGCGCACGTACCTCTCGGAGGCGGACGCGCGGCTCCAGTACGTCGAAGACAACCTGGTGGGCCCGTGGCTGCCGGCGGTGGAGGTCGACAAGGCGATCGACTTCAAGGGCAACCTCCCGCAGGGGAAGTCGTGGGTGCGCTACAAGGCGCGATCGCTCGGGGTCGCCCGCCGCGAGCAGGGCGAGCTCGTCGTCCCGATCTCGCCGCCGCAGACGCTCGCGTCGCAGCTCGCGCCGCTCGTGACACGAACGCTCCCGCTCGTGCTCCCGTCGCACCTCGCGCCGAGCCACCAGACCCGCACCTTGCGCATCACCGCGCCCCCCGGCTTCACCTGGGCGGCCGCGCCGCCCGGCGGCGACGTCGCCGGCGGTGAGCTCGGGAAGGCCTCGCTCGAGGTGCAGCGCGATCCGCGCGACGCGCGGGTCATCGTGGTCAAACGCAACGTGACGTTCAACCAGCACTGGATCACCGTCGAGAAGTACGCGGCGTTCCGGGGCTTCATCCAGAAGGTCGATGGTCTGATGCACAAGTCGGTGAGGCTCGTGCCCGACGCGAAGCGAGGTGGTCGATGAGCGCGGCGGCTCGCGTCGCGCTCGTCCTCGGGATCGCGCTCGGCGCGGCGGCCTGCGGCCCTCCGCCCGAGCCCACGCGGCGCTTCACGTCCGCGAAGGATCTCCCCGGCGCGCTCGCCGAGGCCTTCCGCGAGGAGCAGCGCGGGGATCCGGAGCGCGCCGCTCGCGGCTACCTCGACGTCGTGCGCGCGGCCTCGCGGGACGACGGGCCGTGGGCGCCCGCCGCGGCCGCGGCCGCGCTCGAGGCGCTCGTGTGGCGGAGCGTCCCCGGCGTGAGCGACGTCGCGCCGAAGAGCGCGCTCGCCTTCCGCGTCCGCGTGGACGTGGCCAAGGAGCTCGCCGCGATCCACGCCGGCGCCCCCAACGTCCCCGTCCGGGGCCTCGTCGCCAAGGCCCTCAGCGTCGTCGCCGAGACGCGCGGAGACGCCACCCTCGCCCAGCGCGCTCGGACCGCGCGAGGCTGCGCGAGCGACGTGACGGTGCTCGGGCCGAGGTCGTGGGCGATCGCCACCGGCCCGGCCGAGGCGGGGCCCGTCGACGGCGCCACGTCGCCGCTCCCGGCGCAGGTGCGGATGCCGGGGCCGTTCGATCGCAAGGTTGCCCCGGTGGCGGTGAGCGGTCGAGGGTGCTCGGTCGACCTCGCCACCGTGGCCGCCGGGCCTGGGGTCCGCGACGTGGTCGTCGACGCCAAGGTCGAGCGCGCGGGTCGAATCTGGGTGTCCATGACGAGCAGCGTCCCGACCCGCCTGCGCGTCGGGGGCAAGGTGGTCCTCGAGCGCCCGTTCGAGCCTGGGCCGGTCGTGTCGATCAAGACCGCGGAGGTGGTCGTCGACGCGGGCCGCCTCCGGCTGGTGGCGCACGCGGCGATGCCCGCCGAGGGCGGGCGCGTCGAGATCGACGCGTGGGACGACTCGGGTCAGCCGCTCGCCCTCTCGGCGCCGAAGCCGGGTGAGGCGGCGCGCTCGTCGGCGCGCTCGTCGCGCGCGGTCGTCGCCCCCGAGCCGAAGCGGCCCGAGGAGCGGCTCACCGTGGCCCTCGGCGCGCTCGCGCTCGGCGATCTGCCGACGGCGGAGGCCGCCTCTGCGACGCCGAAGGCGCCGGATCTCGCGATCGCGCACGCGCGCGTGCTCGAGCATCCGTCGGACCTGCCGGCGGTGCAGCGCGCCGAGCGCGCGCGCGCGGCGGTCGATCTCGCGCACGAGGCGTGGCCGGACGCGTGGGAGCCCACGCTCCAAGCGGTGGTGCTGCAGGGCGTGAGGCGCTCGGGCGTCGAGGCCCGCCTCGAGTCGCTGAAGGAGCTCGAGCGCCGCCGGAGCGGCGTCTCGGCGTCGGGCGCCCCGCTCCTCGACGCCCTCGAGGTCGCGCTCTGCTCGCGCAGCGAGCTCGTCGATCGCGTGCGCCCCGCGCTCGAGCGCGCCAAGCGCGCGTTCGACGGGACGCCCATCGCGTTCGACCTCGCGCGCGCGGCCGAGCCGCGCGGCCCCGCCGACCTCGCGAAGCTCGAGTGCTCGACCGGAGCGCCCCGCGATCGCTCGAGCTTCGCCTGCTACTCGGCCCTGCTCGGGATCGGGCAATACGCGCAGGCGTCGAGCGAGCTCGACGAGCTCCGAAAGTTGTATGGTGCACCGAACGCGTTCGGCCCGGTCGAGCTCCGCGAGGCGCTGGACGTCGGCGACGTCGCCCGCGTCCGCGCGGCCTCGGCCAGGCTCCTGCCCGGCGAGTGGACGCTCTCGCAGCGGTGGGAGGCGGGCAAGGCGATGGGGGCCGCCCCGAAGCTCGCGGAGCTCCTCTACGGCCGCGCGCTCGTCGAGCGCGACGCGCCGCAGGCGATCCCGCCGCTCCTTCGCGCGTCCGGGGACGACCCGATCGCCGGCTACGACGAGCGCGTCAAGAAGCTCGTCGACGACGACCGCAAGGCGCCCGCAGGGGCGACGGCGGCGACGCTCGTGCTCTTCCACGAGGAGCGCTACGACGTGCTCCCGACCGGCCTCACCCACGCGTTCCTCGTCGACGTGCGCCGCGTCGGCGGTACGTCCGACATCGAGTCGAACGCGCAGGCGGGGGCGGCCGACGTGGGCGGGCGGACCGCGTTCCGCAGCCTCCGGCGGCGCATCCACAAGAAGGACGGCCGGGTCGTCCTTCCCGAGCGCAGCCCGAACGCCGCCCAGGCGCACGCCGACCTCGCCCAGCTCGAGCAAGGCGACTACGTGGAGGCGATCTACGAGTCGTGGTCGATCCCCAGCGATCTCGGCACGATCGCGATCGACACGCCCGACCTCCTGCCGGAGCGCACCGCCGTGAAGGAGGCGCACGTCGTCGTGACTATCCCTGAAGGGATACCGGTGCGCACCTGGTCGCACCCGCTCCTCGGCAAGCCGCTCACGAGCGCGCAGGGCGCGACGCGACGGATCGCGTGGGCCATGCGCGACCACGCGGTCCGCCGGCTCGAGGACGGCGTGCCGAAGATGGATCGGTCGGTGTCGGTCGTCGTCTCGACGTTGGAGTGGGCCGACGTCGCGCGTGCGCTGCGGGAGACGCTCGGGGCGATGGACGATCGCAGCCCCGACGTCGGCGCCTTCGCGCGGGCCGCGATCGCGCCCCTCGGCGCCGCCGCGACCGAACGCCAGAAGGTCGACGCGGTGGTGCGCGCCTCGGGCGAGGCGATCAAGCAGGCGAGCGGCGTCGCGTTCATGGACGCGGAGCTCGGGCCGGTGCGGGCGTCGAGCCGCGCGACCGCGCGGACCTTCCTCGCGACCCGCGAGGGGAGCCGGAGCTGGCTCGTGGCGCGCGCGCTGCGCGAGCTCGGGATCGAGGCCGAGATCGTCGTCGCCGAGCGCGAGCCGTACAGCGGCGACCCTGCGTTCGTCCCGCACGTCGGCCGCTTCTCCCACCCCCTCGTCGTGGCGCGGCCCAAGGACGCGAAGGGCGACCGCGAGGTCGTCCTCGTCGACGCCGACGTCCCCGGCCCGCCGCTCCCGGCGGGGCGCGTGTCGCCGCAGCTCCGCGGGCGCAGCGTCCTCTACGGCTCGGGCCGCATCGAGCCGCTGCCGGAGGTGGGGGGCGCCGACGAGCGCGACGAGGTCGACCTCCGTCTCACCGTCGACAAACACGGCGACGCCAAGGGCAGCCTGACGGTGTTGCTCCGGGGGCGCGAGGCCCAGGAGCTCGCCGAGGCGTTCGTGCACATCGTCGGCCCCGAGCGCGACCGCGCGCTCCGCGGCGTGGCGCTCGCGTGGGTGCCCTACGCGAACGTCGACTCGGTCCAGCTCTCGTCGACCGAGGGGAGCTGGCAGGTCGCGGTGCGGGCCGATCTCTCGGCGGCCGGCTTCGCTCAGCTCGAGAGCCGCGAGAAGGGCGCGGCGTGGGTGCTGCCCGGCATGGAGCCGCTGCACTTCGTGTTCCCGCGGGCGTTCTCGATGACGCTCGGGTCCGCGTACGCCCGCGGGGGCGCCCGGGAGAACGCGCTCGCGATCTCGAGCTCGGCGCTCTACCACGTGCGCCGCCGCACCGAGCTCCCCGAGGGCGCGAAGGTCGTGAAGCTCCCGGGCCCGCTGGCGGTGAAGAACCTCTTCGTCGCCGAACGCAAGGTCGGGGTCGACGGTCAGGTGATCGAGGAGGACTTCGTCCTCGCGCTCCCGACCGGCACCGTCCCCAAGGAGCAATACGGCGCCTTCGTGCAAGACATCGCGAAGACCGACGACGCCTTCCTCTTCGGGGTCCGGGTGAAGCCTCCCGCCCCCTGAACGAGTCGGACTTCCGGCGCGACGGAGTCGCGCACACGCGAATTGAAGACCGTGGAAGCGCCGCGCTCCCTGGCCGCTCTCGGTGCGCTCTGGAGCGCGCGTCAGCGCGGCCCGCGGGCCGCGAGGGGCACGTCGGGCCGGGGCGGCCCCGCGAGCACGAGGTGCCGGGCGCGGAAGTCCTCGAGCCTCCGCGCGGCGTGGGTCGCGGCGTCGGTCCGGCGCGCTCGCGTCGAGGGGCCGTGCTCGTCCTTCGACGCGGGGACGACCTGCGGGGCGACGAACGTGACCGCGCTCGAGCCGCGGAACGCCGCGGTGAGGTAGAGCTGGCCCGGCATGTCGCGCGGGACGCTCGCGCGGAACGCGACGAACTTGGTCCCGCCGACGTCCTTCGCGCTCGCGGGATCGGCGACGAGCCGGACCGAGTCCTGCTCGTAGAGGGAGGACAGCTCCACCACTGGAGGGGGCGCGCCTTCGGGCGCCGCGATCCAGACGCTCGCGGCGAGCGGTCCGCTGCCGCCCGTGACGAGGAGGACGAGCGTCGCCTCGGAGGTGCCGTTCGGCTTGATCGAGACCCCCGCGACGCCGGGGCCCGCCGGTGACTCGGCCAAGAAGCGGGCCTCGGCGCGGCCCTTGTCCACGAACGACTCGTAGATGCCGAACCCGGTCTCGTCGAGCGCGGTCCACAAGCTCTGCATCTCGGGATCCACGACGAGGTTGTCCGTGCGCGTCGGCGTCGGCGGCTTGGTCGTGAGGGTGCGGAGCGGCGCGGTCGCGGTCGGCGGCGGCGGCGGCGGCGTGGTGCCGGACGGCGTCGGCGTGACGGCGGGCGGCTCGGACTCGGTCCGGCCGCACGCGAGCGCCGCGAGGGCGAGGAGCGCGACGGCGAGCGGGGTCGAAGGGGCGTGGGTTCGGTTCATGGCGGCGCTCGTTCGGGGCAGGGGAGGGGTCATTCGGCGAGCCACGCCTTCGCGCGGTCGAGCATGGTGTCCTTGTCGGCGAGGACGTCGGCGTGGCTCTGCACGATGCGCTCGTCGGGCTCGATCCCGCGGCCCGACTGCCACGGGGCCGAGGTCACGGCCGCCCAGGTGGAGCCGATGCGGGTGTCGCCGCGCTGGATGTAGCCGTCGGAGAGCCCGCTGCCGAAGCGCGGCACGTGCTGGAGGCCGCCGAAGAGGCCCATCGTGCGCGCGGGCCCGAAGATGCGGACACCGGGCACGCCCTTGGCGTAGGTGGTCGCGAGGTCGCTCGCCGAGCCGTCGACGATGTTGAGCCAGGCGATCTTCGCGGGCCGGGCGACGCCGCGAGCGGGGATCCCGCTCCACGACGCGTTGGCGCCCCAGCAGACCGGCAGCGACGGGCGATCCGAGTCGCAGCCGGCGAGCTCGGCGAACACGCTCGCGGGGGGATCGATCGCGTCGTACGACCAGCGCCCGGACGTGAGGAGCCGGAACGAGCCGTCCTGGCGCACGCGCTCGGCCCAGACCGCGAGCGAGTCGCCGCCGCCTCCGTCGCCGCGGCGCTTGTCGACGACCATCTTCGCGGGGGCGCGATCGAACGCGCGGTTCACGACGGTGGCGAGGTCGGGGCCAGGCGGCTCGCCGTTCGTGAGCACGTGGGCGACGCCGTCGGCGTCGACCGACTCGAACGCGGCCTCGTAGGCCTCGGGGTCGGCGCCGGCGGGGACCGTGACCGCGCGCTTGAAGCGGAGCGAGCACTGGGGCTGCGTCTGGAACGGGAGGGACAGGACGTTCTTGCGCAGCTCCGCGAGATCGATCGTGACGATCTTGGCGTCCGCGCCGGCGCAGGAGGTGGCGCTCGCGCAGCGCCGGACCTCGAGGGTCCGCGCGAGCGCGGTCACGATCTCCTGGAAGTTGCTCGCTTGGAGCGGCCCGTCGACGTCGGGGTCCGACGAGAGGGGGGCGATGGGCGTCGCCCTCGCGAGCCACGCCGCCGGCTCCTCTCCGTCGATCCGCTCGACGAGATCCCCGACCCGGACCGGCGAGGTCGGCGCGGCCTGGAAGACGGCGATGCCTCGACCTCCGCCGGTGAGATCGCGCTCGACGGCGCCGAAGCAGGCGAGGAGCTCGTTCCAGACCGACCGCGTGTAGGTCGCGACGTGCCAGGCGAGCCGGTGGTAGTGCGCGGGCCCCACCGCGCGGGTGTGCGCGCCGCGGGCCTCGGCGGCGCTGCGGTGGAACGGCTGCCAGAAGGCGCGGGCCGTGGTGGCGCTCTCGGCCGCGGCGCGGGCGACGGGCGAGAACCGCGTGGCGGCGTTCGCCGCGCCGGCGCGATCGCTCGTGAATCGCACGAGGTATTGCTCCTGGCGCTGGACGATCGCGCGCCGCTGCTCGAGCGACGGCAGGGGGCCCCACACGACGGCGCCGTCGACGCAGCTCCCCTCCGCGCAGGCTCCGTCGGCGCCGCACGCCGCGTCCTCGGTGGCGAGGGTGCACGCGCCGCGCGCGGGCTTGGCGCCCACGCGCCGGACCTCCACGGCGTCGACCCAGAAGCCGCTCGAGGGCAGCGGGCTCGCGTCGGCCTCGAGCACGATCGCGGCGGCTCGGGTGCGCGCGCCGACCGCGACGTCGATCGGCCCGGTGGAGTACTCGACCCACCCGTCGCTCGTGGCCCGGCCGGTCTCGATGGCGTCGACGCTGGCGTTCGGGAAGGACAGATCCCGGGGCTCGACCTCGCCCGGCGCGTAGACGACGCGCGCCGACGGGCGAGCGCCGTCGGCGCGCGCCCAGAGCCGCACCTCCACCCGCGCGTCCGCGAGCGGCGCGAAGGTCGCCGCGTCCCCGAGGAGGACCGCCTTGCCGGCGGCGACCCGGAGCGCGCCCGCGCCCTCCAAGGTCGCGGCGACGCGGAGCGAGTCCAGTGCGGCCGGCTCGAGCGTGGGCAACGCGCCCGCGCGGAGCGTCGCCAGCCGCAGCGGTGACCGGTCGGACGGCTCGAAGCCGGCGAAGAACGCGCCGTCGGGGCTCGGCCGCACGGCGCCGGTGGCGGGGTCGAAGTCGGCGCGAGCCGCGGGCGTGACGGCGGAGATCGCGAGGGCCGCGGCCGCGATGTGGAGGACACGGAGGCGCATGCGGCGGAGGAAGAGCAACCGCCGTGCCGCCCAGAAATGGCGGGAAATGGGCCTCCGCCCCGGGCGATCGTTCGCATGCTAACGATTCGGGGTGCCGCCGCTCACGGCCGCGAGACTGTGGTAGCCTCGCCGCCCCGCATGAAAATCCACGAGTATCAAGGCAAGCAGATCTTCGCGAAGTACGGCGTGCCCGTGCCCAAAGGTTATCCGGCGTTCACGGTCGACGAGGCCGAGGCGGCCGCCAAGAAGCTCGTCGCCGAGACCGGCAACGACGTCGTGGTCGTCAAGGCGCAGATCCACGCCGGCGGTCGCGGCAAGGGCGGCGGCGTCAAGGTCGCCAAGGGCGGCCCGGCCGAAGCGCGGCAGATCGCGGAGAAGATCCTGGGCATGCAGCTCGTCACCCACCAGACCGGCCCCGAGGGTCAGAAGGTGCGTCGCCTCTACGTCGAGCAAGGGCTGGCGATGGATCGCGAGCTCTACCTCGGCGCGGTCATCGACCGCGATCGGCGCCGGATCGCCTTCATGGCCTCGACCGAAGGCGGAGTGGAGATCGAGAAGGTCGCCCACGACACGCCGGAGAAGATCCTCACCGTGCACGTCGACCCCGCGGTCGGGCTCTCGGCCTACCAGTCGCGCGAGCTCGCCTTCGGCCTCGGCCTCGAGAAGCACGGCAAGGAGACGGTCGGGAAGTTCGTGAAGCTCATGGCGTCGCTCTACGACGTCATCGTCAAAGAGGACTGCTCGCTCTGCGAGATCAACCCGCTCGTCATCCTCAAGAACGGCGACGTGGTCGCGCTCGACGCGAAGATCAACTTCGACGACAACGCCGACTTCCGCCACAAGGGCTGGGCCGAGCTCCGCGACGCCGACGAGGAGGATCCGGTGGAGCTCCAGGCCAAGGAGGCCGGCCTCAACTACGTGTCGCTCGACGGCAACGTCGGCTGCCTCGTCAACGGCGCCGGCCTCGCGATGGCGACGATGGACATCATCAAGCACTACGGCGAGAAGCACGGCGTCGCGCCGGCGAACTTCCTCGACGTGGGCGGCGGCGCCACCCAGGAGCAGGTGACCAAGGCGTTCAGCATGATCCTGAAGAGCCCGAAGGTGAAGGCGATCTTCGTCAACATCTTCGGCGGCATCATGAAGTGCGACGTCATCGCCAACGGCGTCGTGGCGGCGGCGAAGGAGCTCGGGCTCAAGGTGCCGCTCGTCGTCAGGCTCGAGGGAACCAACGTGGAGCTCGGGCGCAAGATCCTGAGCGAGAGCGGGCTCGCCATCCAGGCGGCCACGACCATGGCCGACGGCGCCGAGAAGGTGGTCCTCGCGGTCTCGGGAGGTGCAAAGTGAGCGTCCTCATCGGAAAAGACACCCGGGTGCTCGTCCAGGGCATCACCGGCGGCGCGGGCTCGTTCCACGCCAAGCAGATGATCGAGTACGGCACGAGCGTGGTCGCCGGCGTCACCCCGACGCGCGGCGGCGAGACGTTCGAGCACGCGGCGTCGGTGGGCACCATCAAGGTCCCGGTGTTCGACACCGTGGCCCAGGCGGTCAAGAAGACCGGCGCCAACGCGTCGGTGATCTTCGTCCCCCCGCCCGGCGCGGCCGACGCGATCCTCGAGGCGTTCGACGCCGGCGTCGAGCTCGTCGTCTGCATCACCGAGGGCATCCCGGTGATGGACATGCTCAAGGTGCGCCGCGTCCTCGAGACGCTGCCCAAGACGCGCCTCATCGGGCCCAACTGCCCCGGCATCATCACCCCCGGCGCGTGCAAGATCGGCATCATGCCCGGCCACATCCACAAGCCCGGCCACATCGGCGTCGTCTCGCGCTCCGGCACGCTCACCTACGAGGCCGTCGGCCAGCTCACGGCGCTCGGGGTGGGGCAGTCCACCTGCGTCGGCATCGGCGGCGACCCCGTCGCGGGCATGGACTTCGTCGACGTCCTCACGCTGTTCGAGGCCGACCCCGACACCCACGGCGTCATCATGATCGGCGAGATCGGTGGCGGCGCCGAGGAGCGCGCGGCCGACTTCATCAAGCACAAGATGAAGAAGCCGGTCGCCGCGTTCATCGCCGGGACCACCGCGCCCCCGGGCAAGCGCATGGGGCACGCCGGGGCGATCATCTCCGGCGGCAAGGGCACGGCGGCGGCGAAGATCCACGCCCTCACCGAGGCGGGCGCGCGCGTCGCGCCGACCCCGAGCGAGATGGCCACGACCCTCCTGTCGATGATGAAGAAGTAGGTCCGGGGGCCGGCGTCAGGGAGGTGGCGTGGCCGCGGGCCGCGCCACCCACATGACGTACGGCTCGACCTGCTCTTCGACGAGCGCGTCGACCCACCCGCCCTCGCCGGCGGGGAGCGCGTCGGGGGGGCCGAAGGCGAGGTGCCCGCGGCCGTCGCAGCCGTCGTAGACGAGCTCGGCCACGACGCCGGGACGCGCGAGCGCGGTCACCGATCGCGCGAGCTCGGGGTTGCGACGGCCCAGGTAGGCGAGGTTCGCCGACAGCGAATCGAGGTCGGGCCCGAGCGTGCGTCGCTGCGCGAGCTCGACCCGCATCGAGGGGTCGAGGTGGAGCTTCGTCCGCTCCGCGCAGGGGGCGGCGGGGGTCGGCTGGGGCCACGCGATCGCGACCGCGACGAGAAAGGTCGCGAGCCCGATCGACGCGAGCGCGAGCGCGGAGAGGCGCCGCGTCACGATCGGCTCGGGGGGGCGCGGGCGGGGAGCGCCGCGCGCCCGCGCCGCGAGGAGCGCAGGCACCAACGCGAGGAGCGCGATCGTCGTCGTCTGGACCTGGCACCCCTCGGTGATCCAGCCGGGCGTGAACGGCGTCGACAGGAGCACCCCACCGGTGCACGCGAGCGCGAGCGTGTAGTGTGCATGGTTCTTGCGGGCTCGGACGGCGTGCGCGAGCCCGACGAGGAACGAGAGCACGAACGCCCCGCCGAGGGCGCCCATCGCGATCGCGTTGGCGAGGCCGCGGAGGCCGATCATCCCGACGACGTGGGCGAGGAGCGCGCGCGCGCCGCCCTTGTCGAGGATCGCGCGCACGACGGCGCCGTCCTCGAGCGCTTTGTCGTCGGGGTTCGTCCACACGAACGAGAAGAGCCCGTGGGGCCCGACGAAGAAATGGAGGAGCGCGCGGCCGGGCCCGGTGACGGCGAGGCTCGGCTGGGCCACCACGTCGGCCCACGCCTGCCGGAGGACGGCGCCCGGGCGCACCTCGGGGGGGAGGGCGTCGATCTCGGGGTGGCGGATCTTGATCTCGGTGAAGTCCTCCCCGTGCAGCATCCCATAAAGGATAGGCGGGAAATCGCCGAAGAGCGCCCCGCCGGCGATGCGGCGGGTGAGGAGGGTGTTGAGGACGGCCGCGACGACGCCGGCGAGGACCGCGAGGCCGGCGGCGCGCGCCCGCGCCCCCTTCGGGAACGCCCACAGCGCCCACAGCACGATCATCGGCGGCACGAACATCGGGCCCGCGCGCGCGAGGAGGCCCATCGACAGGGCGAGGGTGGCGGCGCCGAGGGCGATCTCGGCCTCGCGCGGCCGCTCGTCCTTGGCCTCCGCGGCCCGCAGGAGGAGTCCGAAGGCGAGGATGCCCAGCGGGAAGCCGCCGTTCTCGGTGGCGATGAACCCCGCGTACCGCCGCTCCCAGAAGGCGGTGACGAGGAACACGACGAGGCCGGCGCGCTCGCCGTGGGCGCGGGTGGTCTCGTAGGTCGCGTACCCGACCGACGCCCCGCCGAGGAGGGTGAAGAGCCCGATCACGACGCGCGAGTCGCGGCCCAAGAAGCGCAGGAGCGCGCCGAACAGGGCAGGGTAGAGGGGGCGCTTCGACGAGCTCTCGAACTTGAGCCCGTGGACCAGGCGATGCGCGTCGGAGTAGTAGCCGGCGGCGTCGCTGTAGGGCGCGAAGCCGAGGAGCGCCGCGGTCCGCCCCTCGTGGCCCGTCGTCCAGAGGTGGGTGACGACGCCGGCCGCGAGGATGACACCGACGGCGACCAGCGGCAGCGCGAGGTGCCTGCCCCGCAAACCGCGGAGCAGCCGCAGGACCAGCCAGGCGACGAACGGGAAGACGAGGCAGTCGTACCGTGGCACGAGGTGGGCGACGCCGAGCAGCGTCGCGTACGCGGCCGCGACCCCGATCGCGCCGATGGCGGCGCGCGACTCTCGCGTCACGACGCCTCCTCGCGGCTCCCGCGCATGGGGTGGACTGTAATTCGGCGGTCGCCCGCCGCGAACAACATTCGCCGGGGCGCGGCGCGAGCGAGCGGTCGAGGTCGCGGCGTCCTCCGGCGCCGGCGCGCGCGCGCCGCCAAGGTTCGTGCGGGGGCTTGCTTTTTCTCGCGGTTTGGACCATTTACGCGGTCGCAGCCCCAACCCCCAACGCCCGCTCCGCCCCGGAGGGATCCCCCATGGCCGTCGAACGAACGCTCTCCATCATCAAGCCGGACGCCGTCGAGAAGAAGAAGGTCGGCGCCATCCTCGCCATGCTCGAGGAGGCCGGCTTCTCCGTGCTCGCGCTCAAGCGCGTCAAGCTCTCCAAGGAAGTCGCCGAGGGGTTCTACGCCGTCCACAAGGCGCGCCCGTTCTTCGGCGAGCTGGTGCAGTTCATGACGCGTTCGCCGGTGGTCGTCGCCGTGCTCGAGCGCGACGACGCCGTCGCCAAGTACCGCGCCGTCATGGGCGCGACCGACCCCGCCAAGGCCGACGCGGGCACCATCCGCAAGGCGTTCGGCGCGAACGTCGGCGAGAACGCCGTCCACGGCTCCGACTCGCTCGACAACGCCAAGATCGAGATCGCCTACTTCTTCCCGGCGAGCGAAGTCGCGCCCCAGGCGTGACCGAGGCACGACCCGTGGACGATCGAGCTCTCGTCGAGGCGGCGTTCGGCGACCGCGCGTTGCTCTCTGGCGCGGCCCACGCGTCCGCCGTCGAGCGCGTGGTCGCCGCGCTCGACCGCGGGGAGCTCCGGGTGGCGGAGAAATCCGCCTCCGGCGAGTGGATCACGCACGCGTGGATCAAGCAGGCGATCCTGCTGTTCTTCGCGCTGCGCAAGTCGGAGGTCATCGAGGCGGGGGGCCTCGAGTTCTTCGACAAGATCCCGCCCAAGCGCGGCCTCGAGAAGTCGGGGGTCCGCGTTGTGCCGCCGGGCGTCGTGCGCTACGGCGCCTTCGTCGAGCCGGGGGCGATCGTGATGCCCGGGTACGTCAACATCGGCGCGCGCGTGGGCGCGGGCACGATGGTCGACACGTGGGCCACCGTCGGGTCGTGCGCGCAGATCGGCAAGGACTGTCACCTGTCGGGGGGCGTCGGCATCGGGGGCGTGCTGGAGCCCCCGGGCGCGCGCCCCGTGATCGTCGAGGACGGCGTCTTCGTCGGCTCCCGCGCGATCGTCGTCGAGGGGACGGTCGTGGGCGAGGAGGCGGTGCTGGGGGCGGGGGTCGTCCTCACCGCGTCCACGTCCATCCTCGACGTCACCGGCGCCGAGGTCGTGGAGCACCGCGGCTTCGTTCCGCCGCGGAGCGTCGTCATCCCCGGCACGCGCCCGAAGCGCTTCCCCGCGGGCGAGTTCGGCGTCCCCTGCGCTCTGATCATCGGGCAGCGGACGGCGAGCACCGACAAGAAGGTGAGCCTCAACGCGGCCCTGCGCGACTACGGGGTGAGCGTATGAAGGTGGAGACGACGCAGGCGTTCCGCTCTCCGCTCGCGGTCTCGCTCGACGAGACCCTGCTCTGGCTCTGCGAGATGGAGTCGCCCATCGGCGAGGAGGAGGCGATCTGCACCGCCGTCGCCGACCGGCTGAGCCGCCGGGCGCTCGCCGCCCCGGTGCGCCGCTACGGCAACTCGATCGTCGTCCCGGTGGTGCGCTCGTGGGAGGAGCGCCCCCACGTCGCCCTCGTCGGCCACCTCGACACGGTGCGCACCGAGAACGGCCCGGCCCGCATCGAGGGCTCGCGGCTCTACGGCGCCGGCGCGAGCGACATGAAGAGCGGGCTCGCGGTGATGATCGTCCTCGCCGAGACGGTGAGCGACGCGATCGGCTGCGACCTCACCCTCGTGTTCTACGCGCGCGAAGAGGGCCCCTTCGCCGAAAACGAGCTCGGCCCCGTCCTCGACCAGGACCCCGACCTGCGTCACGTCGACATGGCGCTGTGTCTCGAGCCGTCCGACAACAAGCTCCACCTCGGCTGCATGGGCTCGCTCCACGCGACGGTGCGGTTCGACGGCCGGACCTCGCACAGCGCGCGCCCCTGGGAGGGCGACAACGCGGTGTACAAGGCGGCGTCGCTCCTCGCCGACGTCGGCGCGCTCGCGCCGCGCGAGGTGAAGATCGACGGGCTCACCTACCGCGCGACCACGTCGGTGACCCAGGCCCGCGACGGCGGTCGCGGCCGCAACGTCGTGCCCGACGTCTTCACGGTGAACCTCAACCACCGCTTCACCCCCGACACGACGGTCGCCCAAGCGAAGGCCCACGTGGAGGCGCTGGTGGCCGGCCGCGGCGCCATCACGTTCATCGACGAGAGCCCGGCGGCGATGCCGCACCGCGATCACCCCATCGTCACCAAGCTGTCGGAGTCCGGCGTGCGCGCGGTCGAGCCGAAGCAAGCGTGGACCGACGTCGCCCGCTTCGCCGCCCTCGACATCGCGGCCGCCAACTTCGGCCCGGGCGAAAACGCTCAGGCTCACCAGAAGAACGAGTCGACCGAGCTCGCCCTCGTGCACCAGGGCTACGCCATCCTCCAGAGGTGGCTCATGAGCCTCGAGCCCGGCGACAAAGCGCCCAAAAAGCAGCGCTGACAAGCTCGACCGCTTCGCATAGAGTCGCGTCACCATGTCGCGCGCCCGCCAAAGGATCGTCTCCGCTCACGTCTTGCTCTTGGTGCTCGTCGCCGGCTGCGGCGTCCTCGACAAGATGAAGGGCGGCAAGGGCAAGGACGCTGGCGGCGCCGACGACGCGGGCACCGTCGCGACGGCGGTCGAGGACTCCGGCGGGGCCACGGCCGACACCGACTCCGGCGGAGCGACGGCCGACACCGACTCCGGCGGGGCCTCGTCGTCGAGCTCGTCGGGCGGCACGACCGAGCCCGAGGCCGCGAACGAGAACGACGTCGCGCGTTTCCCCGACGAGACGAAGGTCGACAACACCCAGGCGACGATCCTCGTCCCGTCGGCGAACATCCGCACCGCGCCGCTGTCGGGGGCCATCGTCGCGAGCCTCAAGAAGGGCACCGCGGTCACGCAGATCGCGCAGCGCGACAAGAACTTCCTCGTCGTCTTCCCCGATCCGAAGGACGCCTCGCGCAAGCTCGAGGGGTGGGTGGTGCAGGACGCGTTCAAGGAGCCGGTGAACCCCGACGCCGGCGCCACCATCGTGACGCTGAACTGCCCCGCGGGGCAGCAGCTCCTCCTCTCCGACGTCGCGTTCTGCGGCGTCGTCTGCAAGACGCAGAAGGAGTGCCCGGCGAACCAGGACTGCAAGGGCACCGCCCAGCTGATCGCCAAGGGCAAGCCGTCGCAGACGGTGTCGACCTGCGTCGCGGTGCACGTGTCGAAGCCCGACGCCGGCGCGCCCCCGGCGGTCGTCGACGCGGGCGCCCCGAAGGTGGACGCGGGTGCTCCGAAGGTCGACGCCGGCGCCCCCGCCGCGGGCGGCATCGAGGTCCCCCCCGGCCCCGGCAACGCGTGCCCGGTGCCCTACGTCTTCGCGCCCAAGACCGGCAAGTGCCACAAGCCGTGCGTGGCGGGCGTGAACCCGGCCGCGGTCTGCGGCGCCGCGCGCTGCACCACCAAGTGCGGCACCGCCGTCCCCATCTGCTCGCTCACGCCCTGCAACTGAGCGAGTGGCCAAGGACACGACACGCTTCGTCTGCCAGAGCTGCGGCGCGGTCTACCCGCGCTGGCTCGGGCGCTGCACCACCTGCAACGCATGGAACTCGCTCGTCGAGGAGGCCGCCCCGCGGGCCTCGGCCGGCAAGGGGCGCCCTCCCGCGAAGGCGGGCGCCGCCAAGCCCATCGGCGAGATCCCCGCCGACGACGTCGTCGCGCGGCACCAGACGGGCATCGCCGAGCTCGACCGCGTCCTCGGCGGCGGCGCCGTCATGGGCAGCGTCACCCTCCTCGGGGGTGATCCCGGCGTCGGCAAGTCGACCCTCCTCATGCAGGCGCTCTCGGGCCTCGCGCGCAAGGGCAAGCGTTGCCTGTACGTCTCGGGCGAGGAGAGCGCGGGGCAGACGGCGGCGCGCGCCAAGCGCATCGGCGCGCCGGAGGATCACCTCTACGTGCTCGCCGAGAGCGACCTCGGCGTCACCCTCGACGTGATGCGCGAGCTCGAGCCCGTCGCCGTCGTGATCGACAGCGTCCAGACGGTGCGCGCCCCCGAGCTCGAGAGCGCGGCGGGCACGGTGAGCCAGCTCCGGGAGGTCGCGGCGCGGCTCGTCGACAAGAGCAAGCGTGACGGGGTGACGACGTTCCTCGTCGGCCACGTCACCAAAGACGGCTCGCTCGCGGGGCCGAAGGTGCTCGAGCACGTCGTCGACACCGTGCTCGCGTTCGAGGGCGAGCGCGGGCAGGCGTTCCGCACCCTCCGCGCGCAGAAGAACCGCTTCGGCAGCGCCACCGAAGTGGGGGTCTTCGAGATGACCCAAGGCGGCATGCGCGAGGTGCCGAACCCGAGCGCGCTCTTCCTCGCCGAGCGCCCTCGCGGCGCGTCCGGGAGCGTCGTGTGCGCGACCAGCGAGGGCTCGCGCCCCATGCTGGTCGAGGTGCAGGCGCTCGTCTCGCGCACCGGCGGCGGGGCGGGCCGGCGCACCGCGACCGGGACCGACGCCGCCAGGCTGGCGATGATCCTCGCGGTGCTCGAGCGCAAGTGCGGCCTCGAGCTCGCGGCGTCCGACGTGTTCGTCAACGTGGCGGGCGGCCTCCGCGTCGACGAGCCCGCGGTCGATCTCGCCGTCGCCCTCGCGGTCGCGTCGAGCGCGCGCGATCGCCCGCTCGATCCGAGCCTCGTCGCGTTCGGCGAGATCGGGCTCGCGGGTGAGGTCCGCAGCGTGGCGCGCGCCGAGGCCCGCGCCGCCGAGGCCCGCGCCATGGGCTTCACCACGCTCATCGCACCCGACACCACACGCACCGTCGCCGAGGCGCTGCGCCGCACTGACTTGATCCGATGACGATCGCCGCGAGCGCCTCGTGCGGCGACGTAGGCGTGCGGCGGCGATGTAGGGTGTGCTCCTCCTCGAGCCACGTCGCGCGAAGGCATGGATGAGCCCTTGTCCATGCGCGACCTTCGGGTAGAATCTCCGTGTCGCGGGAGGCTCACCGTGCACAGGAGGCATAGCACCCGGCTCAAGCTGGGCCGAGCGCTCGCCGCGTTCGTGCTCGTGAGCGCGCTCGTGCCTTCCGCGCCCGCGCAGGAAGAGGACTTCCGCGTGCGCGTGAGCTCGGCGCTCCTCCTCGGGCGCCAGAAGCCCCCGGGCGCGCGCGAGCGCCTCGAGAAGGCGCTCGAGGACGTGCACCCTGCGGTGCGGACCGCGGCCGCGTCGGCCCTCGCTCAGCTCGGCGACGCCGCGGCGGCGCCTGCGCTCGAGCGCGCGGCGCAGCGCGAGTCGATGGCGGGCGTGAAGGCCAAGATGCAAGAGAGCGTGACGCTCCTCCGGCAGCCCGCGGCTTCGGCAGCGTCCGCGCCGCCCTCTCTCGACGGAAAGAGATACGTCCTGCAGGTGGGCGCGATGCGCAACAACACCGCGGTGAAGAACGACCGGCTCGGCACCATCATGCGCACCGCGGTGAAGTCGCAGGCGACGGGGATCCGCGGCGCGGTGGTGGTCGAGCCGAGCGACGCCGCCACGCTCGCGAAGGCGAGCGAGAAGAAGCTCCCGGTCCTCCTCCTCGACGGGACGCTGAACCGCCTCTCGCAGACCAAGAGCGCCGACGGGACGTTCGTCCTGTCGGCGCAGGTCGAGTTCAGCCTGCGCCGCGTGCCCGAGCACACGCTGCGAGGCACGCTCTCGGGCGGGGCGTCGACGCAGGGCAGCGTGAAGGCGCTGGCCGACGAGAGCCGCCTCACCGAGCTCCAGACCCAGGTGGTCCAGGGCGCGATCGAGAGCGCGCTGAAGAACGCGGACACGGGGCTCGCGACCGCCGCGAAGTAGCGCCCGAAGAACGGCCGCGACTCGTGTAGGGTGCGGCCGTGGCCGCGCCCCGAGTCCTTTTCGTCTCCAAGCCCGTCGCGCCCCCGTGGCACGACGGCTCGAAGAACCTCGTGCGCGACGTCGCCGAGCACCTCGCCGTCGCCGAGCCGACCGTGATGACCGTGGAAGGTGGCCCCGCGCTCGGCGGTCGGGTGACGTGCGAGCCGGTGTACCGCGACGCCGGTCGGTTCGCGCCTGGCCTCGCGGCGAACGCGCGGGTCGTCCGCCGGCTCATCGCAGGCGAGCCGCTCGACGTCTGGCACTTCGTCTTCGCCCCGAACCCCGCGTCGTCGGCGGTGGCCCGCGCCGCGATCCGGGCGCGCAGGCTCACGGGGTGGCGGGGCAAGGTGGTGCAGACGGTCGCGAGCGCGCCCAAGAGCTTCTCGGCGGTGCGGCCGCTCCTCTTCGGCGACGTGGTGGTGGCGCTCTCGGAGCACACCCGCGGCCACCTGCTCGGGGCGGGCGCGACCCGCCCGATCCGGGTGATCCCGCCGTGCGCGCGGGCGCCGGAAAATGTGCATGATGCACGCATTGCGGCGGCCCGCGCCGCCGCCGGCGTCGGCGACGCCCCCTACGTGCTCTACCCCGGCGACTACGAGGTCTCGACCGGCGCGGCCACGTTCGCCGACGCGGTGGCGCCGCTCACTCGCGATCGGCCAGGCCTGCGCTGCGTCTTCGCGTGCCGGAAGAAGACGCCACGCGCGGACGAGGCGGAGGCGCGGATCCAGGCGCGCCTCGGCGAGCTCGGCGTCGCCGAGCGCGCCCGCCACGCGGGCGAGGTCACCGACATGCACGCGCTCGTGGCCGGCGCGCTCGCGGTCGCGTTCCCGGTCGACGACCTCTACGGCAAGGTGGACCTGCCGCTCGTGCTCCTCGAGGCGGCGGCCCTCGGGGTCCCGGTGGTCGCGGCGAGCGGGGGCCCGCTCGAGGGCCTCGAGGGCGCGATCTCCTGCGAGCCTCGCGATCCCGCGGCCCTCGCCGAGGCCCTCGGCCGGCTGGTCGACGACGCGGGCCACCGGGCCGAGGTCGGGGCCCGGCTCAAAAACGTGTATCATGCACGGTTTTCCCCGCCGGTCGTCGCCGCCGCCTACGACGCCCTCTACGCCGAGCTCTGTGCTAAGTAGACGTCGGATTTTTCCCCGACCACGACCATGCACAAGCTCGCCAACGAAGTCCGCGCGTCGTTCCTCGATTTCTTCAAGGGCAAGGGCCACGAGGTGGTCCCGAGCTCCTCGCTCGTGCCCGCCAACGACCCCACCCTGATGTTCACCGCGGCGGGGATGGTCCAGTTCAAGGACGTCTTCACCGGCAAGGAGCAGCGGGCCTACACCCGCGCGACCTCGAGCCAGAAGTGCATCCGCATCTCGGGCAAGCACAACGACCTCGAGAACGTGGGGGTGACCGCGCGCCACCACACGTTCTTCGAGATGCTCGGCAACTTCAGCTTCGGCGACTACTTCAAGGACGACGCCATCGCCTGGGCCTGGGAGCTCATCACCAAGGTGTGGGGCATCCCCGAGGACAAGCTCGTCGTCACCGTGTTCGGCGGCGAGGGCGGCGTCCCCGCCGATCAGGGCGCCCGCGAGATCTGGAAGAGGGTGACGGGCTGGTCCGACGACCTCGTCATCGACATGGGCGCCAAGGACAACTTCTGGCAAGCGGGCGACACCGGCCCCTGCGGCCCCTGCACCGAGATCCACTTCTGGAACGGCGACGGCCCGCGCGATCTCTCGAAGTTCCTCGACGAGCCCCCGGTCGACGGGCGCGGCTGGATGGAGATCTGGAACCTCGTCTTCATGCAGTTCGACCGCGACGCGCAGGGCAACCTCGCGCCGCTGCCCAAGCCCTGCGTCGACACCGGCGCCGGCCTCGAGCGCGTGAGCAGCGTGCTCCAGGGCAAGACCAGCAACTACGACACCGATCTCCTCCGGAGCCTCGTGGAGCGCGCCGCCGAGATCTCGGGCAAGCGCTACACCGCGAGCGGCGCCGACGACGACGTGTCGATGCGCGTCATCGCCGACCACGCGCGCACGACCGCCTTCATGATCGCCGAGGGCATCTTCCCCGAGAAGGGCGACCGCGAGTACGTCCTGCGCCGCGTGATGCGCCGCGCGATCCGCCACGGCCACCGGCTCGGCATCGCGCGCCCGTTCCTCCACGAGGTCGCGGTGCAGGTCGCCGACCTCATGGGCGACCAGTACCCCGAGCTCCGCGAGCGCAAGAGCCTCATCGCGAGCGTGACCGAGGCCGAGGAGGTCCGCTTCCGCGAGACGCTCGAGCGCGGCATCAAGCTCATGGACGAGGTCGTCTCCACGCCCGAGATCCGCGCCTCGCGCGTGATCCCCGGCGACGTCGCGTTCAAGCTCTACGACACCTACGGCTTCCCGATCGACCTCACCGAGGTCATCGCCCGCGAGAGCTCGCTCACGATCGACAAGGACGGCTACGACGCCGCCCTCGAGGAGCAGAAGCGGCGCAGCGAGGGCTCCAAGGTCGGCGAGGCGGCGCTCGACGACGTGTGGCGCGACGCGGCGAAGCGGCTCGAGGAGTCGGGCGCGAAGGAGGTCCGCTTCCTCGGCTACGAGCGCGAGGAGGGCAAGGGCAAGATCGTCGCCCTCGTGCGCGACAAGGCGCTCGCGTCCGCCGCCGGCGCGGGCGACGCGATCGCCTTCGTCACCGATCAGACGCCGTTCTACGGCGAGTCCGGCGGCCAGGTCGGCGACCGCGGCCTCGCGACGTCGGCCTCCGGCGCGCGGCTCACCGTCACCGACACCCAGCGGCCGATCGCCGGGCTCTTCGTCCACTTCGCGACGGTGGAGGAGGGCACGGTCTCGGTCGGCGACGAGCTGTCGCTCGTGGTCGATCACCCGTCGCGCACCGCGACCCGTCGCAACCACTCCGCCACCCACGTGCTCCACTGGGCGCTCCGCAAGGTGCTCGGCGAGGCCGCGACCCAGAAGGGCTCGCTCGTCGCACCCGATCGGCTGCGCTTCGACTTCTCGCACCCGCGGCCGGTCACCCCGGAGGAGCTGCGGACGATCGAGGACCTCGTCAACGACAAGCTCCTCACCGACGCGCCGGTCGTCACCGAGGTCCTGCCCATCGACGTCGCCAAGAAGCGCGGCGCGATGGCGATCTTCGGCGAAAAATACGGCGGCGTGGTGCGCGTCCTCACGATGACCGAGGACTCGGTGGAGCTCTGCGGCGGCACCCACGCGCGCTCGCTCGGCGAGATCGGGCTCTTCAAGATCGTCTCCGAGACCGGCATCGCCGCCGGCGTCCGCCGCATCGAGGGCGCGACGGGCAAGAA
This sequence comes from Myxococcales bacterium, assembly GCA_016794325.1. GTDB lineage: Bacteria > Myxococcota_A > Polyangia > Polyangiales > Polyangiaceae > SXNL01. The sequence goes on from JAEUKG010000425.1 coordinate 24,510, forward strand.
CGCGCTCGCGTACGTGCGCGAGCTCGAGTCCACGCTCCGCGCCGCGGGCGCGCTCCTCAAGGCGTCGCCGAGCGATCTCGCCGACAAGGTCGAGAAGGTGATCGCCCACGGCAAGACCCTCGAGAAGGAGCTCGAAGCGACGAAGCGCAAGCTCGCGATGGGCGGCGAGGGCGGGGGAGGTGGCCTCGACGCCATGCTCGGGCGCGCGCGCGACATCCCCGGCGGCAAGGCGCTCTCGGTGCGCGTCGACGCGGCCGACGCCGCCGTCCTCCGCGAGATGGCCGAGAAGCTCCGCGACAAGCTGGGCGAGGCGGTCGTCCTCGTGGGGGCGATCAACGGCCCGAAGGCGCAGATCGCGCTCGCGGTGTCGAAGGGGCTCACCGATCGCTACAAGGCCGGCGAGCTCATCAAGCCCATCGCGCAGATCCTCGGCGGCTCCGGCGGCGGGCGCCCCGACATGGCGCAGGCCGGCGGCACGCACCTCGACAAGCTCGACGAGGCGCTCGAGAAGCTGTACGCCGTCGTGGCGTGAGGTGGAATCGTCTTCCCTCGCTGGATCGGCGTGGAACCGCACCCTGGTGCGTGCATGTGCGCAGATACCGATCGCGGGAAAGTGATTCCAAGTAGTTAGAACGCATCTTGGGCTGGCACCGTGTGTGCAAAAGCCTACCTCCGAGGACATTGGAGGACATCATGCGCGCTCAAACGGTCATCTCGTCGTTGCTCCGCGGCTTCTTGGCTCTCACGGTGGCGGCTTGCGCCGGCGCCTGCGTCGCCCAGGAGGAGGTCGACGACGACGGGCACGACCACGGCGCCGACTCCGCCGAGGGCGACACCGCCGACCAGTCGGCGCTCACGCCGGGCGTGCGGGTCCCCGAGAGCCTGCAGCTCAACAAGCGCGGCAAGGTCTACCTCACCTTCGACGACGGTCCGTCGGTCCACACCGCGAAGATCCTCGACACCCTGAAGGCCCACAACGCGAAGGCGACGTTCTTCCTCACCGGCACGAGCATCCCCGGCAACGAGGACGTCATCCGGCGCGAGGCGCGCGAGGGCCACATCGTCGCGAGCCACCAGCAGAAGCACGTGAAGGCGACGATGGCGGAGTTCACGAGCTGGGTGCCGGGCGAGAAGGCGACCATCGAGTCCATCGTCCCGGGCCAGCCGCTCCTCTTCCGATACCCTTACGGCGCCGGCACCGACGCGAAGGAGGCCGTGCTGAAGTCGAACGGCTACAAGGACGGCGGCATCGGCTGGGACATCGACACCCTCGACTGGTGCTTCGGCGGCGGCGGCGGCAAGTGCTCGCGCGCCGAGGTGCCCGCCTCGTACCGCAGCGACTTCATCGGCTTCACCATGGACCAGCTCCGGCGCCGGGGCGGCGGCGTGGTGCTGATGCACGACGTGCAGCGCATCACGGCGCAGAACCTCGACGCCATTCTCGACCAGATCGAGGCGATGGGCCTCGAGTACGCCGAGCTCCCCCGCCAGGGCCGCTGAAGGCTGCGCGGCCACCTTTTTCCAGCGACAGCGAAACAGCGCGCGCCCACGGTTCACCGTGGCGCGCGCGCTTCGCGTAGGGCTGCCGTGCTCCGCGAAATTCGTTGGCCAGCCCACGAATTGGGGAGATGCGCCCGGCCCGCCGGCGCGATTCGCCGGCGCTGCGGGCCCCGAGCGCCGGCGACGCCGGATCCGCGGGCCCCGAGCGCCGGCGACCGCCGGATCCGCCGGCCGAGCCCACGAATTCGGACGCGCGCCCGCGCCCCACGACCACGAAAATTCGTTCGCCGGCCAACGAATTGGGAGGCGCGCCCCCCACCACCGTGAAAATTCGTTGGCCAGCCAACGAATTCTGGAGGCGCGCCCGCCCGCGCCCCTCCAAATTCGTTCGCCAGCCAACGAATTCCAAGGCATCCCCCCTGCCACGAATCATCAGGGGTTTTCGGCACGTGCGAGTTGAGGTAGGGTTGAATCCTCTTGGGGGCTTCTGACCCTCGAGCCCTCGACCCGCGGCCGTCAGCGCCAGCGCGTCAGGTCTGGCCATGACGGAAACCCAGAGGACCAACCCGCCGCCGCCGATCTCGCACGGGTCGATCATCAACGACCGTTACGAGATCCGTCAGAGCCTCGGCAAGGGAGGCATGGGCGAGGTGTTCCTCGCGTACGACCGGACGACCCAGCAAGCGGTCGCGCTGAAGATCGTCCGCGAAGAGTCGCGCATGCCAGGCGACGACGAGGCGCTCCGCCAGGAGCTCCTCCACGCCCGCAGCGTCTCCCACCCCAACGTGTGCCGCGTGCACGACCTCGCGCCCTCGGGCTACGGCCCGATCCTCGTGATGGAGTACATCACCGGGCAGACGCTCCACACGCACATCCGTCGCAAGAAGGCCCAGGGCGGCTACACCGCGGACGAGTTCCGGCGCATCGCGCAGGAGGTCTGCCAGGGCGTCGCGGCCATCCACGCGCAGGGCCTCGTCCACGGCGACCTCAAGCCCGGCAACGTCATGGTCACGTCGAACCCCGACGGGTCGTTCGGCAAGGCCATCGTCCTCGACTTCGGGTTCGCGAAGGAGCGCGCCCGCGCGAGCGCGCGGCGTCCGGGCGCGCCCCCCGATGGCGGCACGCCGAACTACATGGCCCCCGAGCGCATCCGCTCCGGCGGCGCGTCGCAGGAGGACGATCTCTACGCGCTCGGCCTCACGCTCTGGGAGATGTGGACCTGCCGCGTCCCCGAGCCCGGATACAAGCCGCGCGCCAAGCCGATGCGGCAGCAGATCATGTTCGACGTGCCGGCGGGCCTCTCGGTCGACGAGATCAAGCAGATCTTCCGCTGCCTCTCGGACGACCCGCCCTCGCGAATCCCGGCGCGCCACCTCAAGTTCTTCAACCCCGTCGCGCTGACGACGAACCCGATCCAAGTCCCGCGCGAGCGGCTCGACCCAGGCCCGCCGCCCGGGCGCGGGGCGACGTCCTCGTTCCAGCCGGGGCAGCAGTCGCTGCTCGCGACCTACGCGACCAACGCGCCCGACTGGGTGGGCGAGATCATCGCCCTCGACAAGCCGATGCTCACCATCGGCCGCCGCAGCGACGTCGAGATCGTCGCCCCCGAGGCCACGGTGAGCGGCGCCCACGCCACGCTCAAGTGGGCGAACGGCACCTGGGCGATCGAGGACCAGGGCTCGACCAACGGCACGTACGTCGAGCACACCTACGAGCGCAAGAAGACCGTCAACCTCATGCACGGCGGCGAGGTGCAGTTCGGTGAGCTGCGCCTCAAGCTCGTGTCGTTCGCCAAGGACTCCGCCGGTCACAAGCGCGCGCGCGCGTACCTGTCGCGGCGCGACGGCCTGACGGGCCTTCTCCTGCGCGATCACCTCCTGAAGGCGCTCGACGAGGAGGCCGCGTTCTCCGACTGGATCGAGCAGCCGCTCTCCATCGCCCGCTACGAGATCCGGGGCCCGAACCGCCTCGTCTCCGATCGCCCGACGATCCTCGAGATGCTCGCGTTCCGCCGCGCGGCGACGCGCGTGGTCGAGCTCACCGACATGCTCCTCCTGTCGCTCATCGCGGTGACGGCGGGCCGCTCCGGTCCGCTGCGCTTCGCGGTCACGATGATGGGCCCCGGTCCCCAGGAGGCCCGCAACCTCGTGGAGCAGGTGGTCGGGCAGGTGCAAGGGATGCTCCCCGAGGGCCTCGACCTCGTCGCGTCCATCGCTCGCTACGAGCCCGGCGTGTCGGTCCGGTCGCTCGTCGATCCCGCCTGACGTCAGCGCTCCGGCGAGGCTTCACGATGTCGAGCGCACCTTCGATACCGCCCTCCGAGCCCCGGACGCCCTCGCGCCCGACGCTGCGCGAGGTCGATCTCGGCGACCGCCCCATGCGGGTGCAGATGATCGTCGCGCTCGTCCTCGGGCTCGTGCTCGTGTCGATCCCGCTCTACCTGTGGCGGCGCCCGCGCGTCGACGGCGATCCGGTGACGGTCGGGCACGGCGCGCCGCCGGCGGTGGTCTCGGTGTCGTCGGCGCCCGCGGTCGGGGCCGCGTCCGACGCCGGCGCTGGCGCTCCCGGCCCCCGCGTCACCGTCGCCGACCCGCGCGTCGTGTCGTGCGGAGACGGCACCAAGAAGTCGAAGTCCGACGGCTGCGATCGGCCCGAGGCGCTCGGCAAGGCGCTCTCGCAGGCCGTGCTCGACGCGTCGTCGTGCATGCCCGAGAGCGCCGGAGGCGGCACCGTCACCTACGTCGCCGACGTCTCCCTCACCAAGAAGAAGATCGACGTCCGCGCGCCCAAGGACGGCCGCTCGCTCAAGGCCGGCAAGGTCGTCGGCGCCTGCGCGCAGGCGGTGAAGAAGAAGCTCGAGTCGCAGAGCTTCGAGGGCCTGGCCCACGACCACGGCAAATACCGGGTCGAGGTCGTGGCGACGTACTCCGGGCCGAACAAGTAGGGCGGGGCGCCGCGCCCTTGCGCGATCGGCGTTCGTCTGGGACACTGATCGCATGAAGCGGATCGTCCAGGCGCTCACCCTCACCTCGACCCTGATCGTGCCCGCGCTCGCGCTGGCGTGTCCGGGGGCGAGCCGAGCCGCCTGCGGATCGCAGCTCTTCGACCACGCGGGCACCCTCGGCGCGGGCATCGTGGTCGGCGCGCTCTCGGTGCTCGTCGAGCGCGTGATCCGCAGCCGCCGCACCTGAGCCGCGATCGAGCGAGGATCGCACGCGGCGCGATCGCGGTCGCGCGGTCGTGTTCGCGGTCGCGCAGCTCGGCCGCGCGGGCGTAGGCCATTGCAAGAAACGCCGGGGCGGGGTACGTAGAGCCGCGATGACGCGCCTGCACATCCTCGACGCTGGGCACGAGACGAGGTGGCGCGACGACGACGACGAGCACTTCCGCGATCAGTGCGGAGTGTTCGCGGTCTACGGCCACCAAGAGGCGGCGAACATCACCTACCTCGGGCTGCACGCGCTGCAGCACCGCGGGCAGGAGTCGGCGGGGATCGTCACGAGCGACGCGCACCAGCTCTTCGTCCACCGGGCGATGGGCCTCGTCCAGGACGCCTTCTCCCAAGAGAGCCTGCAGCGGCTGCCCGGCCGCATCGCGATCGGCCACGTCCGGTACTCGACCGCGGGCGGTTCGCACATCCGCAACGCGCAGCCGTTCGCCGTCGACTACGCGAAGGGCTCGCTCGCCGTGTGCCACAACGGCAACCTCACGAACGCCGACGAGGTGCGCGAGGGGCTCGAGCAGCGCGGGTCGATCTTCTCGTCGACCTCCGACACCGAGGTGCTCGTGCACCTCGTGGCGATGAGCAAGGAGATCGCCGTCGAGGACCGCATCGTCGACGCGCTCACCAAGGTGCAAGGCGCCTACTCGGTGCTCTTCTTGAGCGACGAGACGCTCATCGCCGCCCGCGATCCCCGCGGGATCCGCCCGCTCTGCCTCGGGATCCTCCCCGGCAACCGCGACGCCCACGTCGTCGCGAGCGAGCCCTGCGCGTTCGACCTCATCGGCGCCGAGTTCGTCCGGGACGTGGAGCCGGGGGAGATGCTCGTCATCGACTCCTCGGGCATGCGCTCGATCCGCCTCCCGGAGCGGGCCGAGCCGAAGATGTGCATCTTCGAATACGTGTATTTTGCACGGCCGGACTCGCGCCTCGGCGGCCGGAGCGTCTACGAGGTGCGCAAGGACCTCGGGCGCGTCCTCGCCGAGGAGGCGCCGTGCGAGGCCGACGTCGTCATCCCCGTGCCCGACTCGGGAGTGCCCTCGGCGATCGGCTACGCGAAGGCGCGCGGCCTCCCGTTCGAGATGGGGCTCATCCGCTCCCACTACGTGGGGCGCACGTTCATCGAGCCGCAGCAGTCGATCCGGCACTTCGGCGTCAAGCTGAAGCTGAACCCGGTGCAGACGGCGCTCGAAGGCAAGCGCGTGGTCGTCATCGACGACTCGATCGTGCGCGGCACGACCTCGCGAAAGATCGTGAAGATGGTGCGCGACGCGGGCGCACGCGAGGTGCACCTGCGCATCTCGAGCCCGCCCACCCAGTGGCCCTGTTACTACGGCATCGACACGCCCACCCGCCGCGAGCTCATCGCCTCGAGCCACTCGGCCGAGGAGATCGCGCGCTACGTGACGGCCGACACCCTCGGCTACCTCTCGCTGCCCGGCCTCGTGCGCGCGGTCTCGGGCAAGCCGGGGGAGGGCGGCTACTGCCACGCGTGCTTCTCCGGGGAGTACGCGATCCCGTTCCAGCCGCCCTCGCGGCGGCAGATCAAGCTCGTCGGCGTCTGAGCGCGCCGCCCGGCGGCTCAGGGGTAGGTCGCGAGCCGGGTGAACAGGCCGCTGTCGCCGCGCTCGAACACGTAGACGCCGGGGCGCTTCACCGGACCGGTCTGGAAGTTCGCCTCGACGACGCAGGTGCGGCCGTCGTCGGCGGAGCCCGACGGCTCGCAGTCGAACCCGCCCTGCGCGAGGCCCCCGAGGAAGGTCGCCATCGCCCCCGCCGGCTTGCCGTGCTCGGCGCCGAGGGCGTCGGTGACGATCGCCCCCTCCTCGAACAGGGAGACCGCCTGCTCGACGTCACCCTCGGCGAGGGCGTCGAGGAAGATCCCGACCGGCTTGGCGAGGACGAGCCGCATGTCGGTCGGCAGGAGCTCCATCCGCGCGTCGCCAGTGTGTGCATAATACACGCGAACGTCGATCTCCCGGCTCTTCTTTCGCACCGCGACCACCGCCGTGCGGACCGGGCGGCGCCCGCCGTCCGACCACCGGAGGGTGCCGAGGGCGACGTCGCGGTCGGTGCCGACCACGGTGGCCCCGGCGTCGAAGGTGGCCCCGGCGAAGGCCGCGGCGAGGGCCGCGGCGTGGTCGGAGACGGCGTGCCCGCTCGACGGGCCGCGCTCGGGGTCGGAGAGCGTCGCCTTGGCGCCCAGCCGCTTCTGGAGGTCGGCGAGGCCATCGCCCACGAGCGCGGGCATGAAGACCGCGCAGAGCGGCCCCTTGAGCGGGCTCGGGGTGGTCCGGTCGTCGGACGGCATGGCTCAAGAGTACGCCAAACGCGGGCGCCGGGGCCAATCCGCGGCGGGTCGGCTCCCCGCCCGGGAGGGCCCGGCCCGGCGGCGTGGGAAAAAGGCGGCCCCGCGCGGTAGACTGAGGGCGATGACCCAGGTCGATCTCTTCTCGGCGGCACCCACGGACGTGAGCGTCTACGAGGTGTCGCTCCGCGACGGGCTGCAGAACGAGCGGGTGACCGTGCCGCTGGCCGACAAGCTCCGGCTCATCGACGCCCTCGTGGCGTCGGGGCTCCGGCGCATCGAGATCACGAGCTTCGTTTCTCCGAAGTGGATCCCCCAGCTCGCCGACGCCGACGAGGTCGCGAAGCTGGCGCGCCGCGCGCCCGGCGTCCGCTTCAGCGCGCTCTGCCCCAACGCGAAGGGCCTCGAGCGCGCGCGCGCGGCCGGCATCGAGGAGATCGCCGTCTTCGTCAGCGCGAGCGAGACCCACAACCAGAAGAACGTGAACAAGTCGATCGGCGCGACGCTCGAGGCGTTCGAGGACACGATCGGGCCGGCCCTCGCGCTCGGCATCACCGTCCGCGGCTACGTCTCCACCGTCTGGGGCTGCCCGTACGAGGGCGCGGTCGATCCGAAGGTGAGCGTGGGCATCGCGAAGAAGCTCCACGCGATGGGCTGCTACCAGATCTCGATGGGCGACACGATCGGCGCCGGCACCCCCCGGCAGACGGGCGACATCGTCGACCGGCTCCTCGCGGAGCTCCCGAGCGAGGCGATCGCGCTCCACATGCACGACACCCGGGGCACGGCGCTCGCGAACATCGTCGTGGGCCTCGAGCGGGGGGTCCGGCACTTCGACGCTTCGGTGGGGGGGATGGGCGGCTGCCCCTACGCGCCCGGCGCCGCGGGCAACGTCGCCACCGAGGACCTCGTCTACCTCCTCCACGGCATGGGGGTCACGACGGGGATCGACCTCGAGCGCCTCGTCGAGGCTGGCAAGGCGGCCGCGAGCATCGTCGGCCGGCAGCTCCCGGGCAAGGTCCTCCAAGCCGGCGTGCGTTCGCTGCGGGCCTGACCCAGAGCGCCCAGCGGCCCGTTTCAATTCTGAAATCGAGGGAGGGGCCTCGATTGCACCGATGCACCGAAGCATCATCCAAATGCTTGATAAGTGTGCGCATGATCGGTGGCACACATTGTGCTTAGGCGAGGGGGCGGCGCCGCGCGAGGTTGGCTATCCCCCCCCGAGCCTCTCGTGCGGTGCCGTTTTCATTTAAGCGTTCGGGCGGAGCCCGCCGCGCGCTACACACAAGCCCCGTGAAGCGCATCCGAGCCTTCGGTCCCGCGATCGGCCTCGTCGTCTCGGCGCTCTTCGGGTGCCAGCGCGTCCCCGAGGAGCCGTCGAAGCCGGCGGTGGCGTCGACCGGCGAGCGGCCCACCGCCGCCGTCGTCGTCCCCTCCGCCGCCGGGACGGCCACCACGCACGCGGCGTCGGCCGCCGCGACCGCGCCCGCTCCCGCCGCGTCTCCCGAGGCCCACGACCGCTGCATCGATCCGCTCGCGGACAAGGCGCCGCCGTCGCCCCCGCCCGGCCCGGCGCCCGGCTGCCCCGCCGATCCCGAGCGCAAGGCCAAGCTCGCGCGCGCGTCCGTGGGCGTCGGCCCGAGCGCCAAGGTCCTCGCCGAGATCGCCCGCACCGAGGCCGACGTCACCCGCGGGCTCATGTATCGGACGTCGATGGGCGAAGAGGAGGGGATGCTCTTCCGCCTCGACAGCCGCCGGGTCCACGCCTTTTGGATGCATAATACATGCATTCCGCTCGACATGCTCTTCGTCGACGAGGACGGCACCATCGTCGGCGTCGTGGAGAACGTGCCGACGCTCAACGAACAAGAGCGCCGGGTCCGCTGCCCTTCGCTCTACGTGCTCGAGGTCAACGCCGGGTGGGTGCGGCGGCACGGCGTACGGCCCGGCCAGAAGATCTCCATCCCCGACGCCGCCCGCTGAGAGACCGACCGACCATGCCGAAGCTGCCGGACAACGCCGCCCTCGCCCTTGCGCTCACCCTCGCCCTCGCCGGCTGCGATCGCAGCCCGCCCGAGCCCATCCGGAGCGAGCCCGCCAGCGGCGACCACGGCGGCGGCGGCGCGGCCGCCGCGCCGAAGAAGAGGGGCGGGGATCCGCTCGGTGGCAACTACGGCCTCGCCGAGGCGACCAAGGACCTGAAGGGCTCGGGCCCGCTCGTCGCCAAGATCGAGACGTCGCGGGGCACGCTCCAGTGCAAGCTCTTCGAGGACAAGGCTCCGATCACGGTCGCGAACTTCGTGGGCCTCGCCACCGGCAAGCGCCCCTTCCGCGATCCGAAGAGCGGCGAGTGGGTGTCGCGGCCCGCCTACGACGGCACCACGTTCCACCGCATCATCAAGGGCTTCATGATCCAAGGCGGCGACGCGAAGGGCGACGGCAGCGGCGAGCCCGGCTACGTGATCAAGGACGAGGTCTGGGAGGGCGCGAAGCACGACCGCGCCGGCCTCTTGTGCATGGCGAACCGCGGCGCCGACACGAACGGCGCCCAGTTCTTCGTCACCGACGCCGCCGCCGCCCACCTCGACGGCGGCTACACCATCTTCGGCGAGTGCGCTCCGGTGGAGACCGTGCACGAGATCGCGAACGTGCCGACCGGCGCGCGTGATCGCCCGGAGACGCCGGTGACGATCAAGAGCGTCACCGTCTCGCGCGACAAGCCCGCCGACGACCCGAAGAAGAAGTGACCCGCGCGCGGCGCAGGCGCGCCGCGTCATCGCTTCAGTGGCCGAAGACCCCGGTGAGGCTGCCCTCCGCGAGCATGTGCCCGTCGATCATCCGGTCGACCTCGGCGCGGGTGAGGCCCTCGCGCGCGCCGAGCCGGACGTCGAGCGCGACGACGCGGAAGCGGTAGCGGTGCGCCTCGCCCTTCGGCGGGCACGGGCCGTTGTAGCGGGTGGCCTTGAAGTCGTTCAGGCCGAAGACCGCGCCCTTCACGTCGCCCTCGTCGGCGAGCGTGTGCGCGTCGGGCGGGAGATCGTAGAGGACGAGGTGGGTGAACGTGCCGCTCGACGCGTCGGGGTCGTCCACGTAGAGCACGAACGACTTCGTTCCCTCCGGGGGCGCGCTCCACGTGAGGTCCGGCATCTTCTCCTTGCCGTCGCACGTCGCGTCGATGGGGATGCGCCCGCTCGCGCCGAACGTCTTGCTCGTCACGGCGAGGCTCTCCAGCGTCTTGCCGGGGGCGACCTTCGGCTCGATCGCGGGCCGCTCGCACGCGAAGAGGGCGAACGTCGCCGCGAGGAGGGGGAGGGGGAGGCTTCGCACGAGCACCTCAGTCGGGTTGGTGGATCGCGCCGCGATCCATGAAGTAGTACGCGTCGAACCCCTCGCGCTTGAAGCTCACCGCCCCGAAGAGGTTCCACGCGAGGCACCACGCCGCGGCGACCTTGAACGTCGTGCCCATCTTGCGCCCGCCGACCGCGAAGAGCGCGAAGAGGAAGAGCGCGTAGTCGTTCGAGAATCGGTAGCCGAACTGCTCCCACCCGGTGTTCTGGTAGAGGAGGTTCAAGGCGAGCGGGCCCGCCGCCGACAGGAGGAGCGCGTGGTGGAGGAAGTCCCGGCGCTTCGGCCAGAAGAGCCACAGGAAGATCGGCGTCGTGAACCAGAGCGCGAGCCCGTGGGCGTTGATCTGGAAGGGCGCCGCGGCGTGCGCGCCCTTCGGCGGCAGGTACGGCAGGCTCGTCAGCATCACCGCCAGGTTCTTGCCGAGGTAGTGGTAGCTGAAGAGCCCCCAGGCGGCGAGGCGGGAGCCGCGGACCCACGCGAGGTGCTCGTGGCCGAAGGCGAACGGGCTCCGATCGCCGAAGCGCGCGTGGTTCATCCACGACGCGATCGCGAACGAGAGCAGGATCGGCGCCGCGAACACGGCGAGCTTCTTCGCGAGCGACGCCTTGTCGAGGCGGGCGAGCGCTTCGGCGACGGCGCGCCCCAGCGGGAGCCCCGCCGGCACGTCGGACCGCATCGACGCCCGCGCGGCCTCGAGCACGAACAGGGGCGCGGTGAGCAGCGTCGTCGGCCGCGTCATCCACATGCACGCCATCAAGACGCCGCAAGCGAGCGCGCTCTCGCCGCCGATCGCGAAGAGGATGTACGTCGCGACGAGGCCCGCCCCCACGACGTGCCCGGCGAACCACACCGTCCCCTGCACCGCGGTGAAGAAGTAGACGCTGCCGAAGGCGAAGAGCAGCGCGAGCCCGCCGTTCTCGAGCTCGGAGCGCTCCGAGCGCCCGAGGCGCCGGATCTTCTCGAGCGCGAGGAAGAAGACCGCCGGCGCGACCCCGGCGAGCCACACGATGAACTGGCCGTCGCGGAACGCCTCCGGGCTCCCCGCGAGGGCGACGAGCGGCATCATCAAGACGGCGGGGAAGGGAGGGAAGCTGATGTACGTCTTGCCGTTGTATTCGGCGAAGTCGTTGCCCATCGCGTAGCCGGGCGCGCCGTAGCGGAGGTCCTGGCGACCGTGGAGCCACGCGTCGGCGAGGTGGGCGAAGTGATTGAACGGCGTGTGCGACGTGAGCCGAGGGCCCGCGACCGCCGCGAAGACCGCCACGCACAGCACGTAGATCCCCGCCGCCACGACGAGGCGCCGGGAGCGCGTCCCCGGCGCGAGCCACTTGCGCACCCCGGTGGGCGCACCCTCGGCGGCGGGCTTCGGGGCGCTCGGCTCTCCCGCCGAGTCCTCGGTCGACCCGTCCACCGGCGCGTCGGGCTCGGCGGCGTCTTCTCCGCTCATGTCTGGGGGCGAGCGTACACCAAACGACCGCGCCCTCGCCCGAGCGTCGCGTGCGAACCCGCGTTCGCGGTCGGTGGTGCCACGGTGTGCACCTGGATACGCGTCCAGCACCCGCAAGTCATGGATATGTCACGAACGCGATCTTGGCACGGGGCTTGTTTAGAAGTCGCGCGAGCCTTGCGCTGGCACGCGAAACGACGCGTGCTAGGGCCAATCTCCCCGGACAACGATGGCACTTCCCTTCGACGACACGAACGGTTCCCGCGACCCCCGGGCCTTGGCGATTCTGGCCAAGACCATCTACCGGGAGCTCCGCCAAAACGGCTATGCCGAGCGCGACGTCGTGGTGCTGGCGAGCGAGCTGCTCGGGATGGTGACCAACGAGGTCAAGGACCGCCGGAAGACCGGCGACTGAGCCTCGCGGGCGCGACGGACTGTCAGCGCCGCGTCATTCGCACGTCATCCGAAGGTGGTGGCGCCTGGACGCCGCCTCGACGCCCGCTCGGTCGCGGCGCGCGTCATGGGTCGTTCGACGTCCTGTCGTGGCGGGGCCGGTGGCGCGCCGCCCAGCCGCCTCTCGCGGGCGAAGGCGCCGATCGAGGCGAAAGTGCGCCTGCGTGGCACCATCGACATCGCTCGGGCCCGCCGAGGCCCGACTTTGTTGACAGTTTCCGCGGACTCGCACGACAATTCGCGCCTACGTGCGGGGCCTCCCCCGCCTGACTCGAGGAGCGAATGTTCTCGATCATCATCAGCGAAAAAGGCGGAGCTGAGCGTCGGGAAACGTTCGACAAGAACGAGATCAACGTAGGCCGAGTCCAGGGCAACGACCTGATGCTCCCGAAAGGGAACGTCTCGAAGCACCACGCCCGCCTGCTCTTCCGCGACGGTCGCTTCATCGTCACCGACCTGAAGAGCACCAACGGCACCTACGTCAACGGCCGCAAGATCGCGCAGGCGACGATCGTCCGCGAGGGCGACAAGATCTACATCGGCGACTTCGTGCTCCGGCTCGAGGCCGCCGGGGGCGCAGGCGCGGTGGACGCGCCGCCTCCGAACGAAGAGGAGTCGATCCGCACGCTCGCGCGCGAGCAGCAGCAGATGGCGCAGCAGCAGGCGCCGCGTCCGGCGCCGAACCCGCCCGCCGTCACCCTCAAGGCGCCGACCCACCCGCCGAACCAGCCGCTCCCGCGCCCGGTTCCCGCCGGCAACCCCTCGGGTCCCCGCCCGCAGGACCCGATCGCCATCGCCCCGCCGCTCAACGACTTCCGTCTGGACGACGGCGACTCGGAGCCGCAGCGCGAGGCGCCGCCCCCCATCCAGCCGCCGAAGCGCGCGCCTTCGGTGGTGCCGCCCGCGGTGCCGGAGCCCCCGGCCCCCGCGCCCCCGCCGGCGCCCGCGCCGCCGCCGATCGCGGCGCCGATGCCGCCGGCGCGCAACACCCAGGCGCCAGGGCGCGGCGCGCAGACGATGCCCCTGCAGCAGATGACGCCGGGGCCCCTACCTCGCACCACCGGGCGCGATCTCCCCCCCGTCCCCGGCACCCCCGCCGCGGCGGCGGCTGCGGCGGCGCAAGCCGCGGCGGCGCCTCCGCCCGCCCCGGCGCCCGCGCCGGTGCCGCCCCCGATCCAGGCGGCCCCGCCGGCGGATCGCCGCGAGCTCGTGTCGCGTCCGCCGGCGTCGATCCCGCCGCCGGCGCGCCCCACGAAGGAGCAAGCCGGTCGCCGCCTCGCGATGCAGATGCTCCTCGACCGCGTGGCGGACTCGATCGACCTGTCGCCGCTGCGGTCGTCTCCGGTCGTCTCGGACTCGCTCTCGCAGCAGCTCGAGCGCGCCGCGCGCGATCAGGCCAACGCGATGCGCGACGAGGGCGAGGCCCCGGAGGGCATCGACCTCGACGGGCTCGTGCGCGACGCTCACCGCGAGCTCGTCCACCTCGGCGTCGTCGGCCCGCTCCTCGAGGACGAGGAGGTGACCGAGATCCACTGCGCCCGCTTCGACCAGATCATCGTCGTGCGCGGCAACACCGCGCAGATCTCGGAGAGCGGGTTCTCGAGCGACGAGGCGCTGTTCCGCGTCATCGCGCGCCTCGCGCACCAGAGCGGCGATCCCTGGAAGCAGGGCGAGACCATCCTCGAGCGCCGCCACCAGCGCGGGAGCTTCGTCGCGATCGTCCCGCCGACCGCGGCCCAGTGCGTCCTCACGGTGCGAAAGCGGCGCCGCATCGACGTCTCGCTCGAGGATTTCGCGCGGCAGGGGACGATCTCGCGCCCGATGGCGACCTTCCTCGAGGCGTGCGTCACCGGGCGCGCCAACGTGCTCGTGGCCGGCCCCGGCGCCGTCGAGCTCGTCGCCGGCCTCGCCGCGGCGTGCGCGCCGGGCGACCGGCTCGCCGTCGTCCACGACGCCGAGGAGGTCAACGTCGGCCACGCCCACGTGGTGTCGGTCGCGATGGTCGACACGCGGACGCGAGGGGAGGAGGCGCTCCGCGCCGCCGCCAAGCTCCGCACCGATCGGCTCGTGGTCACGCGGCTCGGGGGCGCGCTCGTCGGCGCGCTCGTGGAGGCGGTGGCCGAGGGCTCGTCGGGCGTGCTCGCCGCGTGCGGCGCGCCGGGCCTGCGGCAAGCGGCGGCCCGCCTGTCGACCCAGCTCGTGCTCTCGAGGTCGGGCATCGGCATCGACGCCGCGCACGACGCGATCGCCGAGTCGTTCGACGTCGCGGTGGAGTGCGGCCGCGGCCCCGACGGCCGCGACCGCGTCCTGCGCGTCGCCGAGACGAGCGGCACCGATCCCAAGGGGGTGGTGCTCAAGGACGTCTTCACCTTCTCGCCCGACGGCGAGGGGGCGTTCGTGGCCACCGGCGTCGTCCCGAAGATCGTCGCGGAGCTCGCGGGCCGGGGCGTGCGCGTCGATCGCAGCATCTTCCAGCGCCGCTGAAGCGGTCGCGGCGCCAGGCGGCGCGGTCAGCCTCGAGGCGCCTCCGGCCTCGAGGCGCGGGCTCGCGCCCGAGGGCGAGCCCCGTCCGGTCCGATCAGGGCGCGCTCTCGGCGTCGGCGCGCTTCTGCATCTTCCGGTGCACGAGCCGCTTCTTCAGCGGCCCGAGGTGGTCGATCATCAGCGTGCCCTTCAGGTGGTCGTATTCGTGCTGGATCGCGACCGCGAGGAGATCTTCGGCCTCGAGCGTGAACTCCTTGCCGTTCCGGTCGAGCGCGCGGACCTTCACCCGGGCGGCGCGGTCGACGTCCTCCTGCACGCCGGGGAAGCTCAAGCACCCCTCGGTCCACGTGAGGTCGCCGGTCGCCTCCACGATCTCGGGGTTCACGAACACGCGGAGCTCGCTCGGCTGATCTT
>JAEUKG010000343.1 GCA_016794325.1 Myxococcales bacterium
CCGCTCGCGAGATCGCGCTCGATCGCGCGGCGGCTGACGAGCGCGAGGCCGACCCCCGCGCGCACGTTGCCCTTCACCGCGGCGATGCCTCCGAGCTCCATCACGACGCGCGCCCGCGGGAAGTGCCGGTCGAGGAGCTCGCGCGTGGTCGCCCCCACCGGGAAGGTGACGAACGGCGCGGTGTCGGGGTCGACGCGCCCGGGCCGGTAAGGCCCCTTGGGGCTCGTCACCAGGACGAGCTCGTCGGCCTGCCACGGCTCGCCCCCGGGGCGGGTGATGATCCCGAGATCGAGATCGCCGCGCGCGACCGCGCTCTCGACGTCGTCGGTCATCGCCTCACGCACGAGGATCGACACGCCGGGGTGCCGCTCGCGGAACTCGGCGAGCATCGGCGGCAGGTGGTAGGTGCACACCGTGGCGCCGGCGCCGAGCCGCACGTGGCCGGTCGCGAGCCCGCACACCTCGGCGACCGCGCGCTTTCCGTCGGCGACCGCCGCCAGCGCCGCGCCCGCGCTCGGGACGAGCGCCGCGCCGGCGGCGGTGAGCTCGGCGCCGCCGGGGCCGCGCACGAACAGGCGGGCGCCCATCTGCGCCTCGAGCCGCTGGATCGACGCCGTGAGCGCGGGCTGGGTGAGGTGCGCGTGGCGCGCGGCGGCGGTGAGCGTGCCGTGGCGCACCACGAGCAAGAAGTGGCCGAGCTCGTCGAGCATAAGCAGTATCTATAATGATATTCCAAACAATCAATTGGAATCATGGCTGGCGACGCCCCACAGTGACGCGTGATGGCGGTGCCGATCCTCCTCGCGCTCGGGCTCGCCGCCGGGGCTCTCACGACCCTGGCCGGGCAGGGGGGCGGCCTCTTCTTGCTGCTGTGCCTGTCGGCGTGGCTTGGCCCGCACGCCGCGCTCGCGATGACGACGCCCGCGCTCCTCATGGGCAACGTGCACCGGGCGTGGCTCTCGCGGCGCGCGATCGACTGGCCGATCGCCGGGCGCTTCTTGATCGGCGCGGTGCCGGGTAGCGTCGTCGGCGGCCTGTTCGCGGGGCTGTCGCCGGCGTGGCTCGTGCGCGTGTTCTTGATCGCGATGACGGTGCTCGCGGTCGTGAAGGCGGTGCGGGGCATCCGGGCGGCGCTGCCGCGGCGGCTCATGCCGCTCGCCGGCGGCGCGGTCGGCGCGCTCACGGGCACGAGCGGCGGCGCCGGCGTGCTCATCTCGCCGATCTTCCTCGCCGCGGGGCTGACGGGCGCCACCTACATCGGCACCCAGTCGGTGGTCGCGAGCGCGATCCACGCGGGGCGGCTCGTCGCCTACGGGTCCACGGGGCTCCTCGCGGGGATCGACGTGGGAGGGGTCCTCGCGCTCACGGTCGCGATCTTCGCCGGCAACGTCGTCGCCGATCGGCTCCGCCGGCGCCTGCCCGCGGTGTGGGCGACGCGCGTCGAATACGCGACGCTCCTCGTGTGCACGACGCTCGCGGTGCTCGGCCTGAAGGCCTGAGCCGCGGAAAGCCGGTTGACGGGCGCCGGCCCCGGCGGGATCCTTGGAAGTCGGATGTCCGACTCCGCCGCCGAGGCACGCCTCACCGCGATGAAACGGGTCGGGCAGGTCCTGTCCAACAAGTTCACGCTCGACGCGCTCTTGGACATCGGGGGGATGGCGGCGGTGTACGCCGCGACGCACCGCAACGGCAAGAAGGTCGCGGTGAAGATGCTCCACCCGCAATACGCCTCCAACGAGGAGGTGAAGGAGCGCTTCCTCCGCGAGGGCTACGTCGCCAACAAGGTCGACCACCGCGGCTCGGTGCAGATCCTCGACGACGACGTCACCGCCGACGGCGCGCCGTTCTTGGTGATGGAGCTCCTGTCGGGCGAGTCGCTCGACAAATGGATGTACAGTGCAGGTGGTCGCTTGACCCCCGGCGACGTGCTCGCCCTCGCCGACCAGGTCCTCGACGTCCTCGACGCGTTCCACGCGCACGGCATCGTCCACCGCGACATCAAGCCCGCGAACCTGTTCGTCACCCGGGCCGGCGTCATCAAGGTGCTCGACTTCGGGCTCGCGCGGGTGCGCGACGCGCGCATGCGGGCGACGCCCACCGCGAGCGGCACCATCATCGGCACGTCCTCGTACATGTCGCCCGAGCAAGCGCAGGGGAAGAACGACGCCGTCGACCCGCGCACCGACGTGTTCGCGGTGGGGGCGGTCATGTTCCACGCCCTCACCGGGGAGATCGTGCACAAGGGCCGGAGCGCGATGGAGCGCCTCATGAGCGCGATGCAGACGCCGGCGCCGAAGGTGCGCACCCTCGCGCCCCACGTCCCGCTCTACGTCGGCGAGATCATCGACAAGGCCCTCGAGTTCCACAAAGAGGACCGGTGGCCGAGCGCGGCGATGATGCGCGAGCGGGTGCGCGACGCGTACGTGCAGCTCAAGGCGGCGCGCGTGGCGTCGATGCCGCCGCCGCCGCGGCCCGCCGACGCGGCGACGGTGCGCCCGCCGCCGGAGGTGCTCGCTCAGCCGGCGCGGCCGGCGGCCGCCGAGCCTCCGCCGGCGCCCGAGCCCGCGCCGCCGAGCTCGGCGATCGACCCGGTCTTCGAGCCGAGCATCGTCGTCGAGGTGTCGTTCGGCGGGACCCCGCTCGCTCCTCCGGCCCAAGGAGAGCCGAAGAAGCCGTGAGCGCGGGGCGCGCGCGCCTCGGCGCCGCGGCGCTCTTCGCCGTGGTCGCG
>JAEUKG010000344.1 GCA_016794325.1 Myxococcales bacterium
GGGTGCCGGAATCGAGGGGGATGTCGAGGGCGTCGAGCTCGAGGTCGGCCGCACGGGCGAGGAGGGGGGCGCTCGGGGGCCTGACGCCGAGGAAGACCGCGACGTCGCCGCCGCCCGCGCCCGAGCCGAAGAAGGCCGCGCCCTCGTCGGCGGCGGCGCGCGCGAGCGCGGCGAACGAGGGGGGCACGATGGGGGCGTCGGCGGCCCGGCCGAGCTCGGCGAGCGCCTCCCCCGTGGCGCGGCCGGCGGCGACGAGGGCCGGGGCGTCGCCGCTCCGGACCGCGGCGGCGCCGGCCTCGGCGGCGGCGACGAGCGGGCTCATCGCGCGGTCGAAGGCGACCGCGTCGCGGGCGCGCAGGCCGTCCACCCGGGCGCGCAGCTCGCTCGTGCGGGCGCTCGCCCGCGCCGCGAAGACCTGCACGCACACGGCGGCGGGCAGCGCCGCCTCGGCGATCTCGGGCCCACTATCCCTGATCGTATACAGGAGGACGCCGCCGTGGACCGCCGCCGCCACGTCGACCCCGCTGCCGCCTCCTTGGGCGGCGGCGTGCGCGGCCCGGGCGGCGGCGAACAGCCGGGCGCGCACCGCCGGCGCGGCGAGGTCCTCGCCGCGTTCGGCGGCGCGGAGGCCGAGCGAGGCGACGAGGATCGCCGCGCTCGCGCCGAGCCCGAGCTTGCGCCCGCCGTCGAAGAGCTGGCTCACGTCCACCCGCGGGGCGGCCACGCCCGCGGCGGTGACCTCGGGCGACGGCGCCTCCGCGAGGGCGGCGCCGTCGGCGACGACGCCGCGGCGGGTCGCGACCACGAGCGCGGGCGCGCCGAGGAGGACGGCGTAGGGCCCGGTGAGGACCAGCTTGCCGGGGGCGAACACCTTCACGGGACGAACGCTCCCGGCCCGGGGCGCGCCACGAGGACGCGCAAGACGCCAGGCACCGCGCCGAGCTCGCGCGCGAGCGCCTCGCTCTCGTCGGCGGAGGTGAGGACCTTCACGTGCGGGCCCGCGTCCATCGTCGCGAACGCGGTGCGGCCCGCGGCGCGCAGGGCGCGGACGCGCGCGTACACGTCGAGGGTCACCGGGCGGAAGTACACGACCCCTGCGGCGAGGGCCGAGGCGTGCATCGCGAGCGCCGATCGCTCCGAGAGCTCGCACGTCTTGGCGAGATCGCCGGCGACGACGGCGGCGCGGATGTCGGCGAAGAGGCGCGGCGCGGCGTCGAGCCAAGCCGCGTAATACGGGCTCTCGGCGCGCGTCTGCTCCATGCCCACGCTCGACGGGACGTCCTTCGCGTCTTCGGTGACGACGCAGACGAGCACGCGCAGCGGGAGCGCGCCCTCGGGCGCGACCTGGGCCGCGCGCGCGCCCGCTTCGTCGGGGACGAGCTCGCAGAACCCTCCGAAGAGGCTCCGCGCCGCGCTCGCGGAGCCGCGGCGCGCGAGGTCGGCGACGTCGGCGACCGAGGTGTCGAGGCCGGCGGCCCGCGTGGCCGCGAGGGCGAGGGCGGCGAAGCCCGACGCCGACGAGGCGAGCCCGCTCGCGGTGGGGAAATCGTTCTCGGACTCGACGCGGGCCGCGCCGTCGATCGCGGCCGCGGCGCGCACGCTGTCGATCAGCGCCCGCGCGCGCGCCGTCGCGCCGGCCGGCTGTACTATCCCGTTGAGAACAATCACGTCCTCGCCGCGGCCGCCGAAGGTGACGGTGGTGCGGGTGGAGAGCCCGGCGAGCGTGACCGACAGGCTCGGGACCGCGGGGACGTTGCCCGCGCCCGCGCGCTTTCCCCAGTACTTGGCGAGCGCGATGTTCGGGTGAGCGACGGCGGTGGTCACGGCGCGCTCCCGGGCGTGGCCGACGGCTGCGCGCCCTCGGCAGGCGCGAACGCGCGCGCGAAGAACGACGAGTAGCCCTCTTTTTCCCAGGCGAAGAGCACGCGCTCCGCCACCGCGGGGTCGGGGACGAGGGCGACGACGCTTCCGCCCCCGCCGGCGCCGGTGAGCTTGGCGCCGAGGGCGCCGGCGCTGCGGGCGAGGGAGCACATGGCCTCGATCTCCTCCGTGGAGACGAAGAGCCCCGACAGGAGCATCTGGTTCAGGTCCATGAGGCGCCCGAGGCCGACCGCGTCGCCCGCCTCGACCGCGAGGCGCGCGTTGCGGACGAGCGAGCGGATCCCCTCGAAGGACTTCTCGCACACCTCGGGGCGGCGGGCGCGCAGGCGCGCCACCGACTCGACCATCGTCTTGGTGCTCGAGGCGACGCCGGTGTTGCCCACGCACAGGAGCAGCGGCTCGCGCATCGCGACGCGCTCGATGGGCTTTCCGCGCTCGAAGTAGACGCAGCCGCCCGCGGCCGACACGGCGGCGTCGACGCCCGAAGGGTTGCCGTGGAACACCTGCTCCCACGCGCCAGCGCGGAGCGCGATCTCCTCGGAGTCGGCCGACGGATCGAGCGCGCGGGCCACCGCCACGCCGAGCGCCGCCGAGCAGCCGAGCCCGCCGCCGGGCGGCAGATCGGCGGCGGCGCTGATCGCGACCGGCGAGAGCTCGGCCTCGCCGCGCGCGCGGCGACGATCGCGGGTGATCTCGGCGAGCGCCCGGAACGCGCGCGCGACGCTCGGCTCGTCGCCGGCCTTCGCCTCCACGTCCTTGGCCTCGATCCCCCACCCGCGGACGAAGAGCTCGCTCGGCCCCGCGGAGATCGGCGAGGGCTCGGCGCGCGCGCCGCGGTCGATGCCGACGGCGATCGCAGGGACGCCGTAGACGACCGCGTGCTCCCCGAGGAGGATGACCTTGCCCCACGCGCGCCCGACGCCGCTCATGCCGACCTCACCCCGAGGGCCGAGACGGCGCCCTCGAAGAC
>JAEUKG010000560.1 GCA_016794325.1 Myxococcales bacterium
GGCGGCCTGGCCGCTCCGGAGCTCGGAGATGGTGGCGTCGCGGCCCGCGAGCTCCGCTTGCGCGCGCTGGAGCGCCTCCACCCCCTGCTCCGTCGACGCCGTGATCGCGCTCTCGAGCGCCGCGATCGCGTCGCGGTGCGCAGCCTCGAGCGCGGCGCGCTCCTCCGCGAAGCCGCGCGCGAGCTCCGCCTCGCGCGCGGCTGCTTCCGCGCGGACGAGGCCCACGCGCTCGTCGTGGCGCGCGCGCGCGGTCGAGGTCTCCTCTTCGTGGCGCTTCGTCGCCGCGCGCTCACGCTCGGTCCACTCGGCGCGCTCCGTCGTCCGCGCAGCCTCGAGCTCTTCGAGCGCGCGCGCATGCTCGGCCCGGTCCTTCGCCCGCGCCCCCTCGATGGCGTCGAGCTTCGCCTCGTGCGCCTCGACGAGCTTCGAGCGCTCGCGCTCCGAGGCCTCTCGCGTGCTCGCGAGGAGCGCGCGCGCGGCCGCTCGCTCCCGCTCCAGCTCCTGGGCGCTCGCCGCGCGACCGCGGCGCTCCACCTCGAGCGCCGCCTCGGTCGCCTCGCGCGCGAGCTTCGCCGCCGAGAGCTCGGCGCTGGCGGCCGTCAGATCGCGGCGAGCACCGTCGAGATCGGCGCGGACGGCGTCGAGGGCGCGCTGCGCCTCGGCCTCGGCTCGCGACGCGTCGGCTCGGACCTCGCGCAGCTTGGCGGCGCTCCCCTGGCGCGCCCCCTCGGCGGCGGCGATGAGCGACGCCACCTCTGTCCGCGAGGCGTCGATGTCCCGGATCTTCACCTCCAGCGCCTGCCGGAGGAGCTCGCTCTCGACCTGCACGCTCTCGTGCGCGGCCACGATCTCCCGATGCGCCTCCCGGAGCGAGGCGTGCTCGGCCACGAGGACGCGGTGCTGCGACTGGAGCGCCACGAGGGCCTGCGACGACTCCTCGGCCTGCGCCTGCGTCGCCGCGTGCTCGAGCTCGAGGAAGCCGTGGGCGGTCCGGAGGAGGTCGAGCTCCGCGACGGCGGCGCGTTGCCCGCGCTCGAGCTCGCCCGTCGACTCCTTGAGGCGCGCGAGCTCGGCGTCGAGGGCGGCTCGCTCACCCGCCACCGCCGCCAGCCGCTCCGCCGCCTCGCGCTGCGCGCGCTCGATCGCCACCGCGCGATCCCGCGCGAGCTGCGCCTCGGCCCGGGACGCGTCGCGCTCGGCCAGGGCCTCCTTCGCTCGCGACTCGACCTCGGCCAGCCGGTGCTCGAAGCGGGCAGCAGCGGCGGCGCTGTCTTCGGCCGCGCCCGCGGCCGTCGCCTCCAAGCGCTCGAGCGCGGTCGCTTGCTGGACCGCCCGCTCGGTCGCGCGGTCGAGCGACGAGCGCGTCGCCGCGTGCGCGGCCTCCGACGCCTCGAGCGCGACCACGGCGTCCTCCAACCGATGCGTGAGCTCGGAGAACGCGGCGGTCTGGGCCGCGCCCTCGGCCTCGGCCCGCTCCACCGCCGCGAACACCCGCTCGAGCTCGCTCGCGTGCTCCTTGCGCAGCGCAGCCACGATCTCGGCGTGGGCCCTGGTGGCCTCCTGCCGCTCGCGCTCCGACGCCGCGGACTCGTCGCGCCGTAGCGCGACCATCGTGCCGACCTCGGCCTCGTGGGCGCGCTGGAGCTCCGCCCGCGACTCGCGCTCGTTCGTGGCCTCCGCGTGCGCTCGCCCGACCGCCTCTTCGAGCTCGCGCACGCGCCGATCCCGCTCGCCCTCCACCTCGCGGATCCGCGCCTGCAGCGCGCGCTGGATCTCGGCGAGCTTCGTCGCTTGCTCGCGTTCGAGCTTCGCGAGCGCCTCGTCGCGATCGACCGCGGCCTCGTCCAGGCGGGCGCGGAGATCGACGAGCTCTTGCTCGTGGGCGCGCGCCCGCGCCGCGACCGTGGCCGTGGCTCGGCGCTCCGCCTCGATCGCTCCTTGGTGCTCGGCCTCGGCGGCCCGCAAGGCGACGCCGTGCGCGCGCGACAGCTCCATCAACCGCTGCTCGTGCGTGGCCTCGAGCTCCGCCATCGCGTGGGCATGGCTCTCGCGGTCTTCGGCCCTCGCCTTCCGCTCCTTCTCGAGCTCGGGCCCGAGCGCGGGCGGCGGCGGCGGCGCGGTGGCGAGGTCCTTCGCCCGGCGGAGCGCGGCGGCGAGATCGACGCGCAAGACGCCGATCTCGGCCTCGGCGTCCGCGAGCTTCACCTCGATCGCGTTCCGCTCGGTCTCGTCGGTCCGACTCCGACGACGCTCGGCGGTGAGGGCCTGCTCGCTCGCCGCCGACTTCGCCTTCGCGGCCTCGAGCGCGCTCTTCAGCTCGACGAGCTCGGCGTCCTTCTTCGCGAGCAGCTCGCGCACCGCCGCGAGCTCGCGGGCCCGCTCGTCGGCGCTCGGACGCGGCAGCGGAGGAGGCTTCGGCGGCTCGGGTCGTGCCGCGCGCGCGCTCGACGCCTGCAGCTCCCGCAACATCCGCGCGTTGTCTTGCTCGAGGGTGGCGAGCCGGGCACGGAGCGGCGCGAGCGCCGACTGGTCGGCCTGCGCCGCCGCGAGCTCGCGCTGGAGGTTGCGCAAGACCTCATCGGGCGGGGCGGGGATGGTCGCGGGGACGGTTCCGCTCGCGGTGCGCAGCTCCTCGCGCCTCGCGTGGACGATCGAGGGGCGCACCGCCGCGAGCTCCATGCTCCGGTGAGTGGCGAGCCCTGGGACGAGCGCGCGCACCTGGCCGCGGAGGTCCGCAGGCTCGAAGGGCTTCTTCACGTAGGCGTTCGCGCACGTCGGCAGCTTCGCGTGGGCTTCGAGGGCGTTGGCCGACACCTCCGCCCAGGTGAGCACCACCGGGATGGCGCCGCCGTGGGCGTCCCGCTTCAGGCGGTTGCACAGCCGAAACCCATTCATTCCGCGGAGCTCGGCCGACAGGACGACGAGGTCGAACCGGTCCGAGACCGCTCGCGCGAGGCCGGCGTTCCCGTCGGAGACGATGGTGACGTCGCAGCCCATCGGGACGAGCACGCGCTTCAGGTCGAGCGCCAGCGCACCATCGTCCTCCAAGAGCAGGATCCGCGCGGTCATCCCGATAGAGCCATCGTACACAGAAACCCGCGCGGCGGGCGGGCGCGGGCCCCCCCGCCCCCGTCAGGCCCCCACGGCGGGCCATGGGTGCGCCGAACGCCGTCGAGCTCCCAGTGCGGGGCCGAGTGGCGGTGGTGTGCGGTCGAGGGGGATAGTGTGCGAGTCAGCCGCGGGGGCTCGCGGAGTCCTCCAGACACCCGTCATGACCCCCACCCTCCTCGTCGCGCTCGTCGTCGTCGCCCACGAAGGCCGC
Organism: Myxococcales bacterium; assembly: GCA_016794325.1. Taxonomy (GTDB): domain Bacteria; phylum Myxococcota_A; class Polyangia; order Polyangiales; family Polyangiaceae; genus SXNL01. Next base: position 3,323 of record JAEUKG010000560.1, read on the forward strand.
TACCTCCTGGTCGAAGAGACCGACGGTCGCTTCTACCTCCCCGCGGGCAAGGTCGAGCCGGGCGAGGACATCGTGTCGGGCGCCGCGCGCGAGACGGCGGAGGAGGCCGGCGTCGCGGTCGACCTCCTCGGCATCCTCGGCATCGAGCACGACATCCTCCACGACGGGACACGCCGCGTCGCCCGCCTCCGCTTCGCGCTCGTCGGGCGCGTCGCCGGCGACCCCCGACCCAAGCGCGAGGCCGACCACCACAGCCGGGGCGCGCGATGGGTCGCGAAGGCCGACGTCGCGGCGCTCCCCCTCCGGCACCCGGAGGTGCTCGCGTGGATCGAGCGGTGCGAGCGCGCGGAGGCTCTCTTGCCCTGCGCGGCCTACCGCCCGCTGGGCCTCCCCGGCTCACGCCTCCGGTGAGACGACGCGCGCGGCAGAGCTCGCAGATCGTGCCCTGCGGCGGCCCCTTGCGCGCTCCGTGGGCCGCCCGTAGCCTCGGCGCATGACGAGCCCCCGAACCATCGGAGAGCGCGCCGCACGGCAGCTCTCGAACACGACGAAGACCCCGCCGCAGTGGCGCGGCGCCACGCCGCGCTGGCTCGTGCAGATGATCCCGTGGACGCCGGTCGAGGCCGGCGTCTACCGCGTGAACCAAGCGCTCGACGACAAGTTCGCCGTCAAGTGCAGCCCCGAGCTCGGCGAGGAGCTCCCGGTCGGGTTCAGCGACTACGAGCCGAACCCCCGCGAGTACGTGCTCACCTCGGTGACGACCACCATCGAGGTCGACACCCGAATCTCCGACCTCTTCCGCAGCCCGATGGATCAGGTGAAGGAGCAGCTCACCCTCGCCGTCGAGAAGCTCAAGGAGCGCCAGGAGAGCGAGGTCCTGAACAACAAGGCGTACGGACTGCTCCGCAACGTCGACCCCGACATGCGCATCAAGACGCGCAAGGGCCCGCCGACGCCGGACGATCTCGACGAGCTCATCGGAACCGTGTGGAAGGAGCCTTCGTTCTTCCTCGCCCACCCCAAGGCCATCGCCGCCTTCGGGCGCGAGTGCACGCGGCGCGGCGTGCCGCCGCCCACCGTCAGCCTCTTCGGCTCGCCGTTCCTCACGTGGCGCGGCATCCCGCTCGTCCCCACCGACAAAATCCCGGTGAAGGACCACAAGACCGAGATCCTCCTCATGCGGACCGGCGAGCGGAAGCGCGGCGTCGTCGGCCTGTTCCAGCCGGGGATCCCCGGTGAGGTGAGCCCGAGCCTGTCGGTGCGCCTCATGGGCATCAACCAGCGCGGCGCGGCGTCGTACCTCCTGTCGCTCTACTGCTCCGTCGCGATCCTCGCGCACGACGCGGTGGGCGCGCTCGAAGGCGTCACGACCAACCACTACCATGAGTACCCGTGACCCGAGCGGGGTGAGCCCGGGCGAGCTTCGGCTCGCGACGGCTCACCTCCCCACGCCCGGGGCGGCGCCCGCGCTCCCGGCCGCGGCCGCGTCGACGCCTGGCATCTCGGGGGCGTCGGGCCGCCTCCCGGGCGCGCCGACCCTGCCCGAGGGGGATCCGGTGTCGCTCACCGTCCTCGTGCAGCGGCTCGCGAACGAGATCTTCTCCGCGCCGCCGGGCGCTGCGCCGCCGAGCGCCGCCGATCTCCAGCGCGCGCCGAGCGCGCCCGAGCTCTCCGCGCCCGGCGCTCCCGCGCCGCATTTTGCGGCGTCACCCGCGCACGCGACGCGGGCCGCGCCCTTCGACGCGACGCCGGGCGCGCCCTTCGACGCGCCGCTCGATCTGAGCGCGCTCACGGCCGAGCCCTTCGCGCCGATGAGCTTCCCCCTGCTCGACGGCGCAGGCGCCGCGCCCGCGCCCACCGCGCCGGTCGCGCCCGACCTCTCGAGCCCCGCCTATCAAATCGCGCCGACCGAGGGCCTCGGCGCCCGCTCGCTCGGCGGCACGGCGTTCGACGCCCACGCCCTCAAGGAGGAGTTCCCCATCCTCCGCGAGACCGTGCACGGCAAGCGCCTCGTGTGGCTCGACAACGCGGCCACCACCCAGAAGCCGCGAGCGGTGATCGACCGCCTCTCGCACTACTACGAGCACGAGAACTCCAACATCCATCGCGCCGCGCACACGCTGGCGGGCCGCGCCACCGACGCCTACGAGGCGGCGCGCGAGAGCGTGCGGCGCTTCCTCAACGCGCCGTCGGTGAAGGAGATCGTCTTCGTGCGCGGCGCGACCGAGGGCATCAACCTCGTGGCTCAGAGCTGGGGCCGCCGCAACGTGAACGAGGGCGACGAGATCGTCGTGACGTGGCTCGAGCACCACGCCAACATCGTCCCCTGGCAGCAGCTCTGCGCCGAGCGCGGCGCCAAGCTCCGGGTCGCGCCGGTCGACGATCGCGGGCAGGTCCTCCTCGACGAATACGAGAAGCTGCTCGGCCCGAAGACGCGCCTCGTCGCGTTCACCCAGGTCTCGAACGCGCTCGGCACCGTCACCCCGGCGCGCGAGATGATCGAGATGGCCCACCGCCACGGCGCGCTCACCTTGCTCGACGGCGCGCAGTCGGTGTCGCACCGGCGCGTGGACGTGCAGGCGCTCGGCTGCGATTTCTTCGTGTTCTCCGGGCACAAGGTGTTCGCCCCCACCGGGATCGGCGCCGTGTTCGGCCGCGCCGCGGTGCTCGAGGCGATGCCGCCGTGGCAAGGCGGTGGCAACATGATCCAGGACGTCACGTTCGAGCGGACGCTCTTCCAGCCGCCCCCCGCGCGCTTCGAGGCAGGCACCGGCAACATCGCCGACGCCGTCGGGCTCGGCGCCGCGCTCGACTGGCTCACCCGGGTCGGCGTCGACCGCGTCGAGCGCTACGAGCACGAGCTCTTGGCCTACGGCACCGATCTCCTCTCGCGCGTGCCGGGGCTCCACCTCGTCGGCACCGCGCCCGACAAGGCGGGTGTCCTGTCGTTCGTCCTCGACGGGCAAAAGACCGAAGAGGTGGGCGGGATGCTCGATCGCGAGGGCATCGCGGTGCGATCGGGGCATCACTGCGCGCAGCCGATCCTCCGCCGCTTCGGGCTCGAGGCGACCGTGCGGGCGTCGCTCGCCCCCTACAACACCCCCGAGGACCTCGAGGCGCTCTGCGAGGCTCTCCACCGCATCCAGGCCGGCCGCGCCGCGGTGCGCTGAATCTGCTACTTTCGCCGCGATGGTGCGATACATCGGTCCTCGCGACGCCGAATCGCTGATCCAAAAGGGAGGCATCGACGTCGTCGACGTGCGCGAGCCGCACGAGTGGGCGACGGGTCACGTCCCCGGCGCGCGCCTCGTGCCCC
>JAEUKG010000619.1 GCA_016794325.1 Myxococcales bacterium
CCCCTCCGGCCCCTCCTCCACCAGCCAGAGCGAGCCCTCCAACGTCCCCGGGCGGACGGCGAGATCGGGCGGCGGGGTCGGCGCGAGCGACGCCGACGCGCTCGGATCCGCCGCCCACGTCTTCCCCTGGTCGCGGGAGACGCGGACCTGCCCGCCGAACGACGCGACCCACGCGTCCTCGCGCGTGCCCACCGCGTCACAAGGCCCCGCCCACGCGCCGACGACCTCGCCGCTCGACCCCACGAGCCACAGCGAGTCGCCCGCGGCGACGAGGACCGCGGACCCGGCGAGCGCTGCCGCGTGCGGCTCGCCGAGGGGCGGCGACGCCGCGACGCGCTCGTAGAGGCACGCGGCGCGCGGCACTTCGTCCTGGGCGCCATCGACGACGTCGTCCTCCTCGAAGAGCCCGTCGTCGTCGGCGTCGAGCGCCGGCAGGTCCTCCTCGCGCAGCTCCTCGTCGGGCGCGACGGGCCCCTCCTCGCCCGAGTCGACGGGCTCGCTCGCCTCGACCACGTCGAGCTCCTCCTCGGGGATGCCGGGGGTGTCGGCGCCCTCGAGGACCGCTTCTTCGTCGTCGATCTCGGCGTCGGCGCCCACGTCGAGGGAGTCGTCCCCCTCCGCGTCGTCGAGCCACGAGGCCTCGGCGACGTCGCCGAGCTCTCCCTCCGCGTAGACGTCGCCGGCCTCGGCGTCGTCGTACGGATCCCCGGCCAGCTCGTCGACCGCGAGGGCCTCGTCGTCGGCGTCGGCGGGGGCTTCGTCGTCTTCGCCGTCGAGCGGGGGAAGCTCGAGCGCGTCGTCCTCGGCGACGGCGGGTCGCGGGTTCGCGGGCATCTCGCATGTTTCCGTACCAGAGCCCCGCCGGCAGCGCCATCACCCTGACACCCCGTGCGTCCGAAACGCCGCACCTGGCGCAGCGCAGACACAGACGCGGTGCGGCATGGCCTCGGGCTCCGCGCGACCTCCGCGCGTTTTCGCGTGTCATGACGCGCGCGCGAGCCCCGCGCGCGCGGTGGTACGGGCGATGCAACGTCCCGGTCGTGGCCAGGAGGCCCGCTCGGATGTCCGCCCGCAGTCACTTCGTCCTTCGCTTGCTCGCCGTCCTCGTCCTCGCCGCGTGCGCGCTCGTCCCCCGCGCGCCGCGCCCCCCGCGCGCCGCGCGCCCCAACGCGCCGGGAGGCACCGCGTCTCTCGCCCTCGCGAACACGCCGCCCCACCGCACCCCACCTCGGTAGACGCTCTGAATCACCTTTGATTCCGAGTCGTTACAGATAGCGTTGCCTCCCGCGGCGCGGCACCCGTACCCTGCGCCCCGCCGTGCGCCTCCTCGTCTTGTCCCGCAACGCCTCCTTGTATTCCACGAGCCGCATCGTCCTCGCGGCGCGCTCCCGCGGGCACGACGTCACCGTCGCCGACCCGCTCGAGTTCCACATCGTGGTGTCCAAGGGGCGCCCGGACATGTTCCTCGGAGGGCAGTCGATCCCCCCGGTCGACCTCGTGCTCCCGCGCATCGGCGCGTCGATCACCAACTACGGCCTCGCCGTCGTCCGGCAGTTCGACATGATGGGGATCCCGGTGCTGAACAGCGCCGTCGCGATCGCGCGCTCCCGCGACAAGCTCCGGGCGATGCAGCTGCTCACCCGCAAGAACATCGACGTGCCGCGGACGGTGTGCGCGCGGACGCCCGACTCGGTCGACTACGCCCTGTCGTTCATCGGCGGCGCCCCCGCGATCGTGAAGCTCCAGCAGGGCACGCAGGGCATCGGCACCATGATCGCCGAGACGCCGCAGGCGGTGACGTCGCTCCTCGAGACGCTGTGGGCGATGGGCCAAGACATCATCCTCCAGGAGTACATCGCCGAGTCCCGCGGGCGCGACTACCGCGCCATCGTCGTCGGCGGGCGCGTCATCGCGGCGATGCGTCGCCAAGCGAAGAAGGGAGAGTTCCGCTCGAACCTCCACCGCGGCGGCCTCGCCGTGGGAGTGGCCTTGCCGAAGCGCTACGAGCGCGCCGCGATCGGCGCGGTGAAGGTGATGGGCCTCGAGGTCGCGGGCGTCGACATGCTCGAGGGCCGCGACGGACCGAAGATCCTCGAGATCAACAGCTCGCCCGGCCTCGAGGGCATCGAGCGCGCGAGCGGCGTCGACGTGGCGGGCGCGATCATCGCCCACGCCGAGCGCGCCGTGACCAAGCGCAAGCAGCGGCGCCACGTCACGACCGACTCGGTGCTCGAGGCGGAGCGGCGGCCGCGCCGCGTGAGGCTCGGGGGCGGGACGTGACCCTCCGCCGCGACCGCGAGGGCGCGGCGCTCGTCCTCACCGTCGACCGGCCCGACGCCAAGAACGCGCTGTCGCGCGACATCGCCCGCGAGCTCTTCGAGGCCTGCGCCGAGGCCGCGACCGACGCCACCGTCCGCGCCGTCGTCGTCACCGGCGCCGGGGGGACCTTCGTGTCCGGGGGCGATCTGCGGGAGCTCCGCTCCGCGACGTCGCGCGCCGACGCCGAGGCCCTCTCCGACTGGGGCGCCGCGCTCTGCGCGCGCCTGGAGGACCTCCCGGTGCCGGTGATCGCGGCGATCGACGGCGCCGCGATCGGCGGCGGCGCCGAGCTCGCGTGCGCGTGCGATCTGCGCGTCGCCGGCGCCAGCGCGAGCTTCTCGTTCCGCCAGGCCCGGATGGGCGTCACCACGGCGTGGGGCACCTCGTCGCGGCTGCCCGCGATCGTGGGCGCGGGCCACGCCGCACGGCTCCTCCTGTTCGGCGCCGCCATCGGCGCCGAGGAGGCGGCGCGCATCGGCCTCGTGGACGAGATCGCGTCGGAGACGTCGGCCCTCGCCGCCGCCCTCGCGTGCGTCGCCGAGCTCGGCCGCGCCTCGCCGTCGGCGGTGGCGCGGATGAAGGCGCTCCTCGTGCACGCGCGGCGCCCGAGCGACGCCGCCCGCGGGCTCGAGCGCGCGTCTTTCGTCGAGTCGTGGGTGTCGGCCGACCACGTCGACGCGGTCGAGGCCTTCTTCGAGAAGCGCCCGCCGCGGTGGTCGCCGCGGCAGCCCTGAGGCGCCGTCAGCGCGGGGGAGCCGCTGTGACTTTCGGGATAGACGGGTCGACGACGCCCCGTACGCTCTGGCCGCCCGCTCCGGCGCGCGTGGCCGCGGCTTCGCTCACGCACGAGCGGGCCCCGCGCGCGACCTTGGCCTGCTCGACGTAGAGATCGTCGAGCAGCCGGAGCTGCCGGCCCGCCTCGTCGTCGTTGCCGGCGCCGGCCGCCGACTGCGCGAGGAGCGCGCGCTCGCGCCCGAGCCGCACCGCGGTGTTGGCGCGGCTGAGCGCCTGATCGGCGCACTGGGTCGCGCCGCGGTCGTTCTTGCGCCGCGCCTCGGCGAGGACGCGGCGCACGCCGTCGGCGTTCGAGGACATCGCGCGCACGATGCTCTCCGACCGCTCCTTCACGCGGGCCCCGGGGCGCACCCCCGACGCGCCAGCGTCGTCGGCGCGCGCCGGGCTCGCCGAGAGGACGCCGAGGGCCACGGCCACCACGACGACGCCGAGGCCGACGGGACCCCGGTGGCCGAGCCTCCGCTCGGCCGAGCTGCTCCTCGTTCGCGTCATGCCCATTTCGTTGCCTTGCGGAGTGGCGGCGTTCATGGTGAAACCGTCGGAATGGACGCGCACAAGGAGGGCTACTTCGGCCGGTTCGGCGGTCGCTTCGTGTCCGAGACGCTCGTGTTCGCCCTCGAAGAGCTCACCCGCGCGACCCGCGAGGTCGTCGGCTCCGCCGCCTTCGAGGCGGAGCTCGCGGAGCTGCTCACGAGCTACGTCGGGCGGCCGACGCCGCTCACCCCCGCGCGGCGCCTCGCCCGCGCGCTCGATCCTTCGGGGGCCCACCTCGCCGCGCTGTGGCTCAAGCGCGAGGACCTCTGTCACACCGGCGCCCACAAGATCAACAACGCGATCGGGCAGGTGCTCCTCGCGCGGGCGATGGGCAAGACCCGCATCATCGCCGAGACGGGCGCCGGCCAACACGGGGTCGCCACCGCCACCGCGAGCGCGCTCTTCGGGCTGCCGTGCGAGGTGTACATGGGCGAGCTCGACACCGCGCGGCAAGCGCCGAACGTCGGGCGGATGAAGCTCCTCGGCGCGAAGGTGATCCCGGTCACGAGCGGGACCAAGACCCTGAAGGACGCGATGAACGAGGCCCTGCGTGACTGGGTCTCGAACGTCACGACCACCCACTACTGCATCGGGAGCGCGGCCGGCCCGCACCCGTACCCCGAGCTCGTGGCTCACTTCCAGTCGGTGATCGGGCGTGAGGCGCGCGCGCAGGCGCTCGCGGCCGGCGGCTTGCCCGACGGCGTCGTCGCCTGCGTGGGCGGCGGCTCCAACGCGATCGGCATCTTCCGCGGCTTCATGAAGGACGAAGGCGTGGCGCTCTACGGCGTGGAGGCCGCAGGCTCGGGCCTCGACTCGGGCCTGCACGCCGCGACGATCGCCCGCGGGCGCGTCGGGGTCCTCCACGGCTCGAAGAGCCTCGTGCTCTGCGACGAGGGCGGCCAGATCGCCGAGGCCCACTCGATCAGCGCGGGGCTCGACTATCCAGGGGTCGGCCCCGAGCACGCGCACCTCGCCGAGACGGGGCGCGCCCGCTACCTCTCCGCCACCGACGACGAGGCGCTCCACGCGATCGCGGCGACCGCGCGAACGGAGGGGATCCTCCCCGCGCTCGAGACGGCCCACGCGATCGCCAAGGTCCCGGCGGTGGCGCGCGAGCTCGCGGAGGCGCGAGGCCGGCCGGTCTCCCTCGTCGTGTGCTTGTCGGGCCGCGGCGACAAGGACCTCGCGACGCTCCTCGAGCGGCTGGTCGCGGACGGAGGGCGTCATGGGGCGGATTGAAGACACGTTCGCGGCCGCGCAGGCGCGCGGCCGCAAGGTCCTCGTCGCGTACCTCTGCGTCGGAGACCCCTCCGTCGACGAGTCGATCGAGCTCGCTCTCACGTGCGCCGCCGCAGGCGCCGACGTCCTCGAGCTCGGCTGCCCGTTCTCCGACCCGACCGCGGACGGCCCCGCGATCGCCCGCGCGAGCGAGCGCGCCCTGGCCAACGGCGGCGGCCTCGAGGCCACGCTCCGCGCGGCGCGAGCGATCCGCGCCCGCTCGGCGGTGCCCC
>JAEUKG010000682.1 GCA_016794325.1 Myxococcales bacterium
GTAGCGCCGCTCGGCGGCGAGGGCGTCGACCACCGCGCGCGGCAGGCCGAGCGCGCGCGTCGCGACCGCGCGGAGGCCCTCGGCGTCCCCGGCGGCGGGGCCCGCGGCGGCGATGCAGAATGCACGCATTCGGTGCTCGACGGCCACGCGCGCGGCCTTCGGCATCTCGACGTCGTCGACGCCGAAGCCGCGGATCGTCTCCGCGATTGCCTGCTCCAGCCGGTTCTGGTCGTCCCGCGAGAGCGTGGCCTCGTCGGGCAGGCCGAAGTCGGCGCGGACGGGCCGGCGCTCGGGCGGAGAGAGCAGCCACCCCCTGTGGGTCTGGATCCGCGCGAGCTGGGCCATCGCGTAGCCGTGGAAGGTGTCCTTGACCTTGCGGGTGAGGAAGCGGCGCCGGGCGTCGTGGATGCGCCGCCACCGCGGGGTCGCGTGGAGCCAGTCGCGCTCGTCGGCGAAGAGGATCTCGAGGGCGTTGGGGTTGGCGGCGGCGGCGAGCTCGAGGAGCTTGGCGACGTCGTAGATCACGGCCTCGGTCTTGACCGCGAGGCCGCGGGACGCGGTCGGGTGGGCGCGGATCTTCGCGCTCACCGCCTCGCCGAGGGGCCCCTCGAGCGCGCCCTCGTGCTGCTCGAAGCGACGCGACAGCGAGAGCCGCACGTCGAGCGGCGCCACGCACGCCCCGCGGAGGTCGACGTCGGAGCCCTCCCGCGCCGTGCCGTGCGCCTGGCTCCCCGCGAGGGTCACGAAGATCGCGTCGCGCGCGAGGTCGAGGCTCATCGCCGATCGCCGAGCCGCGCTCGGACCACGAGCGCGTCGATCGCGTCGCGCGTCGTCGGCTCCTCGGGCAGCGTGCTCTCGGCGTGCGCGCGCACGAGCTGCTTCTCGAGGGCGTCGAGGTCCACGTCCCACCGGGGGAGCTCGGCCGGGTCGAGCTTGCCCTTCTCCTCGCCGGCGCGCTTGCGAGCCACGAGCTCGGTGACCGCCGGGAGGCGGAAGACCTCGTTCAGCACCTCGACGTTGGCGACGACCTCGCCGGTGCGCATCAGGTGGATCCCGGAGAGGAACACCCGGTACGCGTAGAGGAGGTGCTTCACCGTGGGGTCGGGCTCGCGGAGGCGCTTGCGGCGCCCCCGCGCGAACCCCTGGTAGTGGCGGACGGTGGGGCGGGTGACGCAGCCGCGCCCGAGCTCGCGGAGCTCCTCGAAGACCGGCGTCGCGGTGACGACGAGCGGCGAGAAGAGCTGCTCGAGCACGTACCCGTTGTGGTTCACCAGCATGCGGCAGAACTTGAGGAGGTCGTGGGCGACCCAGTCGAGATCGCACCGCGTCTGGTCGACGATGGTGATCGTCTCCTCCGGCTGGCGGAGGCCGAGGAGCGCCTCGGCGGGGAGGAGGTACGCGCCGCGCAGGTCCACGTCGCTGTCCTTGGACGCGAAGCCGTAGAGGTGCGCGCCGCTGATGGTGGCGAACACGGGCGCCGGGCCGCGCGCTGCGACCTCGGCGAGCCAGGGCCGATCGACCATCGACCACACTTCGGCGATCTGCGCGGGCGTCATGCGACGAGCGTAGATCAACCGGCGCCGGGTGTAGACTGCGGGCGTGGTCCCCCTCCCCTCCCTCGAGGGCGCGCGCGACGAGCTCGGGCCGCTCGTCTCCCGCGTCGGCTGGCCGTTCGGCAAAGACGTCGACCTGTGGACCGAGACCCCGACCGCGGTGATGAAGCTCGCGGCGGTGCTCGTGTCGGGGCGGGCGACGCGGCGCGACAGCTGGTCGGAGGACGTCGAGATCTCGGAGGCGCTCTTCGCCAAGCTGGCGGCGGAGCCTCCCATCGAGCCGCCGAAGGGCACCGAGCCTCGCGAGCAGCGGCGGCTCGACGGGGCGAGCGCCATTCGTGCAGTTTGCACCCATTGCGGCGTCCGCCCTGGGCTCGGCCCCTGCCCGCGGTGCACCGGCACCGGCCGGCTGCTCCTGCCGGGCGACGACGGCGGCGGCGCGGCGCGCGACTGCCCCGACTGCGACCGGGGCTTCGTGACCTGCACCGTGTGCGAGGGCACGCGCGCGATGGTCAAGGCGAAGCTCCTCCACGTGACCGACCACGTGGTCGCGCTCCATCAGCTCGTGTTGCCGGACCTCCCCGAGTGGCTCGAGGATCCCGTGCGCGACATGTTCGCGGGCGCCGGCGACGGGCTCCCCGAGCACGCGCACGATCCCGAGCCCTCGTTCACCGCCGCCGCCTACCGCGGCGCGCAGGCCGCGAGCGAGCAGAGCTTCCACGGCTTCGCGTTCGGCAAGGCCAACGCCGCGGCGAACGAGCTCCGCGCGCGCTTCGCCTACGGCGAGGGCACGAGCGGCGCGAGCGTGAAGTGCTACGCGCGGCCGTTCCTCGTCGCGCGCTACCACCTCCGCGGCGTCGACCGGACGGTGGTGGTGCTCCTCGACAGCGTGCGCGCCCACGTCGCGCGGGTCATCGAGGACACGTACGGCAACCTCGGCTGAGGCGAGTCGCGGCGCGGCCCGTCAGTCGAGGAGCTCCTTGAGGAGCACGAACGGCTGCACGACGAGGCTCTCGCCGACGTCGCCGCGCTTCTTCTCCCAGCGCGCGAGCGTCTCGAGGGTGGGCTTGCCGAGGAGGCCGGCCTCGATCCACGCCGCCACCCGCGCCTTGTCGTCCTTGGCCACGGCCTCGCCGACGACGAGGAGGTCGAGCGACTGGGCGACCACGATCACCGCGCCGCGGGCGACGTGGGCGCGGAGGTCGGCGAAGGTGACGGGCCCACGGCTCTTCTCGAGGTCGCTCGGCATCGGGCCCATTCAAGCACGCCAGGGCGATACGGTCAGCCGAGCAGCCGCGCCACCGCTCCGCGCACGGCGGCGGCGTCTCGATCGACGACCTCGGGCCACGGCGCCTCGACCTCCTCCATGAGCCACGGCGCCTCCCCCGGGGCGCGCTCCCAGCGCGGCGCCTCGAGGATGCGCGCGAGGCGCTCGCCGCAGACCTCGGGCGCCTCCCACCGACGCTTCACGAGCGCGAGCACCCGCCCGAGGAGCCCGTCGCGCGCGCCGAGGTCGGTGCGCACCACGCCGGGGTGGACGACGACGAAGTCGACGTCGGGGTGGGCGCGCGCGGCGTCGCGCATCGCGGCGGCGCCGGCGAGCTTGGTCGTCGCGTAGGTGCGCAGGGCCGAGAAGTCCTCCCCGGTCGGCGTGCGCGCGGCGTCGAAGCGGCCCTTCACGAGCAGGCCGGCGCTGATCACCATGACCCTCGCGAGGGCGCAGGCCTCGAGGAGCGGCGCCTGGAGCGCGAGCGGCGCGACGCAGTGCGTCGCGAAGGCGACCTC
>JAEUKG010000705.1 GCA_016794325.1 Myxococcales bacterium
CGGCTCGAGGCCCACGAAGCGCCGATGCGCGCGTTCGAGGCGCGGGTGCTCGAGCTCGCGCGAGCGCACGCGCCCGAGCTCGCGGAGCGCCCCGCCGCCGAGGCCGCGCGCGAGCTCGTCGCGCGACACTCGGCCGCCAAGGCCGCGGCCGACGTCGCGAGCGGCCTCGCCGCGCAGCGCGCCGAGCGCGAGCGCGTCCTCGCCGAGGAGCGCGACGAGCACGAAGGCGCGAACGCCGACCTCGCGGCGCTCCTCGCCGAGGCCCACGCCGAAGACCGCGACGCGCTCGTGCGCGCCGAGCAGCGCTCCGCCGATCTGCGAGGCGTGCTGGCCAAGCTCGCCGAGGTCGAGATCGCGATCGCCACCGCCTCCGGCGGGGCCGACGTCGACGCGCTCGAGGCGGCGTGCGCCGCGACCGATCGCTTCACCCTCCTGTCGCGCATCGACTCGATCGAGCGCCGACGGGAGGAGCTCATCGACGAGCTCGCGTCGGTGTCGGAGAAGGTGGGCGGGCTCGAGGCCGGGCTCGAGCGGCTCAAGGCCGCGGACGCGGCGCACGCCCAGCAGGACGCGGTGGAGGCGTCGGCGACGGCGCGCGCGCACGCGGAGCGGTACGTGCGGCTGCGCCTCGCGACCGAGCTCCTCGCGGCGCGGGTCGATCGCTACCGGCGCGAGAACGAGGCGCCCATCGTCGGGCGCGCGGGCGAGCTCCTCGCGGCCATCACCGCGGGCTCGCTCGTGGGCCTGAAGACGAGCCTCGGCGACGACGACACGCCGGTGCTCGTGGGCCTGCGCGAAGGAGGCCGCGAGGTCCCGGTGGCGGGGATGAGCGACGGCGCGCGAGACGCGCTCTACCTCGCGCTCCGCGTCGCGAGCCTCGAGCGCTACGCGGCGCTCCGCGAGTGCCCGCCGCTCGTGCTCGACGACGTCCTCGTGCACTTCGACGACGACCGCGCCGGCGCGGCGCTCGAGGTGCTCGCGTCCTTGGCGCGCAAGACGCAGGTCCTCTTCTTCACCCACCACGCGCGCTTGGTCGAGCTCGCGCGCCGCTGCGTCCCCGCGGCGCACCTCCAGGTCCTCGAGCTCTGACGGGCGGCCCGTCGCCGGCGGATCACCGGCGCGCGTCGGCGAGCGCGGCGTCGAGGGCGGCGCGGTAGGCCTCGGCGGGGTGCGCGCCGTCGAGCTTGGTGGAGCCGACCCAGGCGAGGGGCACGCCCTCGCCGCCGACGGCGTCGAACTCGGCGGAGTCGGCCTGGATCCGCGCCTTGGTCTCCGGCGCGCTCATGCACGCCGCGACGTCGGACGCCGGCAGGCCCGCGTTCGACACCAACGCGACGATCGCGAGCTCGTCTTGCGCGTCGAGATCCGTGTCGTAGAGGCGGTCGTCCACCGCCGCGGACTGGGCGGGCGTGCCCAGCTTCTCGGCGCAGATGGAGGCCCGCGCCGCGATCTCCGCGTGGCGGTGGATCGAGAGCGGGACGTGTTTGTTCACGACGCGCACCTTGTCGCGGTCGGCCCCGATCGCCTCCTTCAGCGCCGCGTGGGCGCGGCGGCAGAAGGGGCACTGGAAATCGACGTAGCGGACGACGGTGACCTTTCCGGCGCCCAGCTTGGCGGTGCGAGCGCCCTCGGCGCGGACGGGCCCGGGCACGCTCGCGCACGAGGCGGTGGCGGTGAGCAAGCCGAGGGCGAGCGCCCCGGCCGCGGCCCGTGCGAAGAGGGTCGGCACGGCCGAGCATCTTCGCACGAGCGCGCGCCTTCGTCACATCGAGATGACGCCGGTGCGCACGAGGTACGCGAACCGCGCGCGCTGGTCCTTGCCGAGCAGCGCGTGGATGCGCTCGAGCGCGCGCACGACGGCGTCGCGCACCCGCGCGTTGCTGTCGTCGCGGATCTTCGCGCCCTCGGCGGCGCGCGCGGCGTCGAACGACTCGCGCTCGATGGCGTCGGCGAACGCCGTCACCGTGCGCTGGTGGTCGACGTCGGCCTGCGCGCGCTCGGTCTTCAGGTCGTTCAGGATGCGCGCGAGCTCGGTCGTCTGCGCCTCGTCGAGCTCGAGCTTGTGCGCGAGGAAGCGCAAGGGCCGGCGGACCCCGAACGGGCCGCCGCCGCCGAAGTGCTCGTCGCCGACGCGGCCGCCGAAGAAGCCGTGCCGGCCGTCGCCCCCCGGCTCGTGCCCAGCGCGGCCGGCGGGCCCGCAGCCGACGTGGGCCTCGCAGCCGCCGTGCTCCGCGCGCGCGCGCTTCCAACCCCAAAAGAATGCAGGATGCATGTTCTGTTCTCCTTCGCCGAGGCGTAGCGCTCCCGGCGGGCTCTGCGGCGTGGGCTTGGCCTCACGCCATGGTGTTGCGACTCGATCCAGCAAGCTAACGACGGCGGGCGCGACGTCAAGCGCGGCCGTGGCGCGCGGCCGCTCGCCGTCGTCGCCCGAGGGGGTCGGGGCGAGACGTTTCGTGGTATCGTGCGGCTCCGATGACCTCGACCCAAGCGTCTCGCTGGTCCCGCTGGCTGGCGTTGCTCGTGATCGCGGCCGCCGCGCTCGCCGTCGTGGAGGGCTGCCACGCGTCGTGCGAGCCCATGGACGTGCACGGGCTGAACGCGCAGTGCAGCGGGGGCGCGACCGGCTACATGTGGACCGGTTCGAGCTGCATCTTCACCCGCGCCTGCAACTGCACCGGCTCGGATTGCCAGCGGCTCTACTCGAGCCAGGACGCGTGCGAGACCGCCCACATCCACTGCAGCACGCGCTGACGGCCACGCCTCCCGGCCCCGCGCGCGCACGCAGGCGCCACGACGGGATCTCGGACGGGAGCGATGCCCAGGGCCGCGGCGCTGGCATCGCGCGGGAATCGCTGGTGAATTTGAGGCGAGCGCGCGCGGCGCCGATCCCGTAAGCTTCCAGCAGAGCTCCGTTCGTCGGCGAGCTCGGGCGGAGCAATGCAAAAACCCTGGAACTACGGCTCTCGATGGGTCATGGGCGGCGCCGCCGCCGTGCTCGCGCTCGGTGCGCTCGCGATCGCCTGCGCGGCGGGCTCCGTCGAAGGCGATCCCCTCGAGCAGGGCGAAGGCGACGGCGACGAGGACGCGAGCGTCGCCCGCGACGCCCGCGCGAAATACGACGCGGGGGGCGATCCGCCGGGCCAGGACGCGGGCACGGGCGACGGCGGCGGCGGCGGCGGCGACGCCGGAGCCGGTGACGGCGGCGGCGACGGGGGCACCACGGCGGGCTGCGGCGCGCCGAACACGTGCCTCGGGGCCACGAGCCTCGGCAACCTGAGCGGAGACACCGGCGCGGGCACGCTCACCCGCCAAGGCACCTCGTCGGAGTGGTTCACCGTCCGCATCACCGAAGACGACTCCGGGACCTTCGGCTCTCCGCTCAAGGCCCGGCTGACGTTGAGCTCACCCGCAGGGACGAACTACGACCTCTACGTCTACGTCCCCGACAGCGACACGCGCGCGTGCACGACGCCGACCCACACGGGCATCGGCTCGAGCGCCGACGACGTGGTGAACCTCGACTTCGGCGAGCAGGGGCTCTTCGCCAACGGCTCCGACGACTCGCGCACCGTCTCGGTGGAGGTCCGCCACTCCTCCGGCCCCTGCGACGCGGCCCACAAGTGGACGCTCACCCTCCGCGGCAACCCCTGACGCGCGCCCCGGGCGCGCCGGCGCGGCGCCGTCGCGGGCCTCGCCTCGCGGCGCTCGCGGCGCTCGTCGCGCTGGCGTCGCTCGGGGCCTCGAGCGCCGGATGCGGGGGCGCCGCGCCCACACCCGTCACCCCGACCGCGGCCAGCGCCGCTCCCCACCCGGTCCAGTTCGTGGACGACGACTATCCGGGTGCGCTCGCTCGGGCGCGGCGCGAAGGCAAGCTCCTCTTCGTCGACGCGTGGGCGCCCTGGTGCCACTCGTGCCTCAGCCTCCGCGCCTACGTGCTCGGCGACCCCGCCCTCGGCCGGCTGGAGGATCGCTGGGTGTTCGCGAGCGTCGACACCGAGCGCGACGGGTCGCGCGCGTTCGTCGAGCGCTTCCGCAACACCGCCTGGCCGACGCTGTGGATCATCGATCCGAAGACGGAGGAGGTGGTCCTCGCGTGGGCCGGCACCACCTCCGTCGACGAGCTCGCGTCGCTCCTCGCCGACGTGGCCGAGGCGCGGGCGAAGCGGACGCCGGCCCTCGTCACGTTCGTCGACGCCGCTCACGCCGCCCACGACGGCCGCGCCGCCGAGGCCGCGCGCCTCTACCGCGAGGTGCTCGCCAAGGCGCCGAGCGAGCACCTGCGCGCCCGCGCCCTCGAGGGCTTGGTGACGAGCCTCTCCGACGCCGGCGAGCGCGAGGCCTGCGTCGACGTCGCGCGAGCCGAGGCGCGCGCGATGCCCAAGGGCGCGTCGCTCGCGACGGTGCTCGCGACGGGGCTCGGCTGCGCCGCCGCGCTCCCGGCTCCGCGCGGCGACGACCTCGCGACGTACGCCGAGGCGATCCTCGGGCAGGGCGGGCTCGTCGCCGACGACGCGTCCGGCGTCTACGAGGCGCTGGTCGAGCTTTGCGGCGAGCGCCGCGATCTCCAGGGGAAGCGCCGCCACGCGGCGGCGTGGGCGGCGTTCCTCGAGGAGCGCGCGCGCGCGTCCCGCGATCCGGCCGCGCGCGCGGTGTTCGACCCGCACCGCGTGGAGGCCTACCTCGCCCTCGAGGAGCCCGCGCGCGCGATCCCGATGCTCGAGGCCTCGGCGCGCGACTTCCCCCGCGACTACAACCCGCACGCGCGCCTCGCCCGCGTCCGCCTCGCGATGAAGGACCTCGCCGAGGCCGAGGCCGCCTACCTCCGCGCGAGCGCGCTCGTGTACGGCCCGCGGACGCTCCGCGTCGCCGCGCTCGGCGCCGACGTCGCGGAGGCGCGCGGGGATCGCGCCGCGGCCCAGGCGCGGCTCCGCGACGCCCTCGCCAAGACCGAGGCGATGCCGCTCGGCCGCGGCCAAGCCAAGCTCCGCGCGGGGCTCGCGACGCGCCTCGCCAAGCTCGACGCGGCCGCTCCGAGCGGGATGTAGGCGGAGGTCGTCGCGCCACCGCGCAGGTGGTCGCGGGCGCTCGCGACCGCTCGGCGCACGTCGCGAGCGGATGGCCGCGCGGCCGTCGGATTCCGAGCAGTTAGCGACCATGATCGACGGGATCACTCCTTGCTACGTGCGCCGTCGATGAAGCGTCTCCTCGCGTGCGTCGTCGTCCTCCCCGCCCTCGCCGGCGCGGCTGCTTGCTCCGACTCCGGGCGCGAGGGCGAGTGCGTGGGCAGCGCCGGCGACGCCCTGAAGGTCTGCGCGGGCCCGACCACGGTGCCGGGGATCGACGTCTCGGTCTACCAGGGCAACGTCGACTGGGTGAAGGTGAAGGGCGCGGGCAAGCAGTTCGCGTTCGTGCGCGTGAGCGACGGCAAGAACAGCCTCGACTCCAAGTTCGGCGCCAACTGGAAGAACACGAAATCCGCGGGCGTGATCCGCGGCACCTACCAGTTCTTCCGCCCGTCGCAGGACCCGATCGTCCAAGCCGACCTCCTCCTCTCGGAGCTCTCCAAGAACGGCGGGCTCCAGGTCGGCGACCTGCCGCCGGTGCTCGACCTCGAGTCGACCGACGGGCTCGCGGCCGCGACCGTGGTGTCGAAGGCCAAGCAGTGGCTCTCGCACGTGGAGGCCGCCCTCGGCGTGAAGCCCATCGTCTACACCGCCGCCTTCATGTCGAGCACGCTCGGCAACAACTTCGGCGGCTACACGCTCTGGGTCGCGAACTACGGGACGACCTGCCCCACCATGCCGAGCGGCTGGTCGAAGTGGGCGTTCTGGCAGAGCTCCGACAGCGGCACCGTCGCCGGCATCGCCGGCAACGTCGACCTCGACGTCTTCGACGGCTCCATCGCCGACCTGAAGAAGCTCACCGTGCAAGCCAAGCCCTCCGACGCGGGCGCGCCGAAGCCCGACGGCGGCGCCGACGCCGGCGGCGGGAGCGCGGGCGACGCGGGCGTCACGCCCGCCGAGGCCGGCGCGCCTTCGTCCGATCCCGGCAGCGCGATGGGCGCAGGCAAGGGCGCAGCGCCGCCGCCGCCGGTCGAGCCGGGCCCCGCGCCCGACCCCTGCGCGCCCTGACGCGCCGAGCGAGCGACGCCGGATCCAGGGGCACACGTCCATCACTCCCCCGTCGCGGGTGGCCAGAAGCGCTGTAATTTTCCGATCGAGCTGTTGGTTCGCGCCTTGCACTATCCCTCCCTGCGCAGGTCGCGAGGGGTCGCGACCGCCGAAAGGAAGGGCCACGATGAAGATGCCGCGGACGCTCGTTTGTCTGTTGGGGCTCGCTGGGTGCTCGGTCGTCGCGATCGCGTGTGGCTCCTCGCCGAACGACGGCGAGACCACGCCGCCGGCAGCCGGCCCGAGCGCGGGCTCGAGCGGCTTCGGCTCCGGCGGCCCGACGGGCCCGAGCGATCAAGGGCCCGCGTGCGCGGCGACCGTCACCGAGACCGAGAAGGCCAAGGTCGACATCGTGTTCGTCATCGACGACTCCCCGTCGATGAAGAACGAGATGGAGCAGGTGAAGCTCAACGTCAACTCGTTCGCGAGCAAGATCGGCGGCAGCGGCCTCGACTATCGCGTCATCTTCCTCGCCCAGCGCGCGACGAGCCCGGCCGACACCGGCAACGTCATCTGCGTGCCTCCGCCGCTCGGCGGGGCCGACTGCGCCGACAACCCGCCCCGCTTCCGGCACGTCGACCAGCTCGTCCGCAGCAAGAACTCGCTCGACGTGATCCTCTCCACCTACGACAGCGCCGACAAAGAGCTCGCGTGGAGCCGCTTCCTCCGGCCCCGGGCGTACAAGGTGTTCGTCGAGGTGACCGACGACCAGTCGAGCCTGCCGACCGCGCAGTTCGACTCCGCGCTCCTCGCCAAGACACCCGCGCGGATGTTCGGGACCGCCGCCTCGCGCAAATACGTCTTCCACTCCATCGTCGGGTGGCAAGAGGGCACGCCGCTCTTGTCCGACACCAAGTGCTCCACCGCCGTCGCCACCGGGAGCGTCTACCAGGAGCTCAGCAAGCTGACCGGCGGCATCGTCGACTCCGTGTGCAAGCCGGACTTCTCCGGCACCCTCGACAACATCGCCAAGGGCATCAACGAGAAGGTCGGGTGCGCGATCGACGTCCCCACCGCCGTCACCGCGGATCCGACGAAGATGGTCGTGCGGTCGACCGAGCCCGGCGGGGCAGAGACGAAGCTCACCCAGGTCACCGACGCGAGCAAGTGCGCGACGACGGCGAACGCCTGGTACTACGACGACAACACCAACCCCTCGAGCATCCTGCTCTGCCCGAGCACGTGCGCGGCCGCCAACGCGAAGGTGGGGACCAAGATCGAGGCGCTCGTGGGGTGCGCCGCGCCGCCGCCGCGCTGAAGAGCCGACCACGCGGCGCGCGCTCGCGAGCGTGCCCCGCGCGTCCGCGCCGTGATAGACAGGGCGCGTGATTCGTCGCCTCGCGCTGCTCCTTCGCCTCCACGTCGCGCTCGCGCTCGCGCTCGCGGGCGCGGCCGTGACGCTGCTGCCGGCGGTGGCGTTCGCGGGCCCTGCCCCGGTCGCCAGCGCCTCGGCGAGCGCGGCGGC
>JAEUKG010000758.1 GCA_016794325.1 Myxococcales bacterium
GCCGCCGCGCCCGACGCGCCGCGCCCCGAGGCTCCTCCACCTCGCTCTCCTCCGCCGCCTCGCCTTCCGCGGCCTCGCCTTCCGCGGCCTCGCGCTCTTCGCGGTCCGCCGTCGCGTCGGCCTCCTCTTCGAAGCGCGCCCAGGCCTCCGCCGCCGCGGGGCCCTCGAGCACGACGACGTCGCTCGCGACGCGCACCGGCGCCGCGGAGAGCGGCCGGGGGATCCCCTCGGCGAGCAAGAAGTCCGACACCGCGCGGCGCGCGGGCTCGAGGGTCGCCTCCGACGACGCCTCGATGAGCGTCTGCACGCGGCCGTCTCGGAAGACGAGGCGGAGCTCACGGCCCCGGTGCTTGTCGGACGACGCGTGGACCGTCAGCGCCGCGACCGACGCCGCGGGCACGCGGATCGCCGCCGCGAGCACGAGGAGCGTCCGCACGCGCACCTCGAGCTCGTCGGTCTCGGGGTGGTACTCGATCGTGCCGCCGCGGCTTCGCGCCAGGATCGCGAGGCCGACGATCGCCGGCAGGAGCACGCTCCCGTGCACGCCCCCGCCGGTGAAGAGCCATGACACCACGATCCCGACGGTGAGCGCGACGAGCGCGAGGGCGAGCACGAGGAGCCACCGGCTCGACTCGCCGAACGCGATGCGCCGGCGCTCCTCGGCGCGGCTCGAGGTCCGGTACGGGCTCACCCTCCCATCTTGCCACACCCGAGGCCCGCGACACCGGCGCGCTCGGCGGATACGCTGACGCAGGCATGAGCAAGATCGCCGCGCTCTTCGGCGCGACCGGGCTGGTCGGCGGGCACCTCCTCTCGCTCCTCGCGAAGGACGAGCGCTGGAGCCGCGTGGTGTGCGTCGTGCGCCGCGCCGGCGCCGTCGAGCCCTCCGAGCGCGTCGTCGTGTCGGTGAGCGACACCCTCGCCCTCGACGCCGAGCGCGTGGACGACGTCTTCATCGCCCTCGGCACCACCATCAAGAAGGCAGGCTCGCGGGCGGCCTTCCGCGCGGTGGACGAAGGCGCGGTCGTGGGCGCGGCCCGCGCCGGACGCGAGCGCGGCGCCACCGGCGTCTTCTTGGTCAGCGCCCTCGGCGCCGACGCTCGATCGCTTGTATTCTACAACAAGACCAAGGGTGAGGCCGAAGACGCCGTCCGCGCGCTCGGCTACGAGCGGTGCGTCATCGCGCGCCCCTCCTTCCTCGACGGCGACCGCGCCGAGAGCCGGCCCGGCGAGCGCGTCGGCATCGCGGTGACCAAGGCCCTGTCGTTCGCCCTCGTGGGCGGCCTCGCCAAATACCGCGCCATCGCGGCCGCGGACGTGGCCCGCGTGCTCGTGAACGAGGCCAAAGACGGCAGCGCCCGGGCGGTCGCGATCGAGTCCGACGACCTCGCCGCGCGGGCGCGCGCGCTCGGCTGACGTCAGCGGCGCGGCGCCGACGACGCCGCGGGCCGCGCCGACGCCGTCGGGCGAGGGGCCAGCTTCTGCGCGGGCGGACGCGGCGCCGACGCCGCCGCAGGCCGCGCCGACGACGCCTTCTGCGCGAGCGCGCGCGCGGGCGCGGACGGGGCCGCCGGCAGCGGCGGGACCACGGGCGGCGCGGCCGTCGTGACGTCCCCGTCGTCGCTCGTCACCAGCGTTCGGGGCGGCGCCGGACGCGGCGACGCCAGCCGCACGTCAAAAGGCCGCGCGGCCTCGGCAGACCGCGCCGACGCCGGAGCGATGCGCCGCACCGCCCGCGACCATGGCGCGTCGGAGGGCGCGAGGCCGATGCCGATCGCGAACGACGACGCGGCGATGACCCCGTACCAGACGAACCGCGTCCACCGCCGGGGCTCCACGATCTCCACCCGCGCCAAGGGCGCGAGCGACGAGTGGTCGTTGTCGAGCATGACCGGACGCCTCGCAAGGTTCGTTCCTACCCGGGGCCTGGTCGATCCAGCGGCGGAGCGCGCAACCGCTGCAGTCCGCGGGCGGCACCGCTGCGGCGCCGTTGACGCACCACCGGTCCCCGACGGTCGAACGGCGCGCGGAAGGCGACGCACCGTCTCCGCCGCGGGCCACGCGCCGTCGCTGCATGGAGACATCGCGGCGCCGAGATCGGGGTTTCGAGCGGATTTTCCAAGGGATCGCGCTTGGCGCGCCGGCTGCAACGGCGGCACGGCATGGAGGTGCGGAGGATGGTCTGGAAGAAGGTGGCGGTCGCGGGTCTGCTCGGTCTCGGTGCGGTGGCGTGCGGCGCGGAGGCGAACGAGCCGACGGCGAGCTCCGACACCGCGGCGTTCGTGGAGGACGATCCGTGCGCGTGGGCGCTCGACCGCGCCGCGTGCGAGGAGGACTCGAACCCGCGGAGGAACCGCTGCACGTTCGACCGCGGCTGCAACGGCATCGTCACCTCCGACTGCCGCTGCATCGACTGGCTCCCGCCGCCGGCGTGTTTCGTGCGTTGCCCCATCGGCACCGAGCTCACGGAGGACTGCCAGTGCGTCGAGCGCGCGCACACCCCGATCGGGTTCGGCGGCGGCGACTGAAGGTCGCGCCTCGCGTTCGCCCGCGCGTGGTATCCTCCGAGGCTCACGGAGGGACTCATGCGCGACGGACTCCGCCTTCGATTGGTGCTCGGGCTCGCGGCTGCCTCGGCGATCGCGACGTGGATCGCTTGCTCTTCCGATCCGACTCCGGCCATCGACGCCGCCGACGCGACGACCGGCAACGACTCCGGCACCACCCCCGACACCGGCGGCGGGCCGGTCGACTCCGGCGGCGGCGGCGACGCCTCCCAAGAGGCCGGCCGCGTCTACGACGCCGGAGCCCCGAACGTCCTCGACGCGGGCGACCTCTACGAAGGCGGCATCCCCTGCGTCGTCGGCGGCGTCCTCGAAGACGAGCCCAACGACACCCCCGACGCCGCGAACCCGGTCGATCCGACCCGCTGCGGCGCGGTGCTCGCCACCGCGAGCAGCGACGCGGGCGCGGGCGACGGCGGCGGCGCCACCGAGAGCGACTTCCTCACGTTCACGCTCAAGCCCGCGACCAAGAACTTCTACATCCAGTTCGCCGGCAACATCTCGCTCAAGGTCGACGTCGAGGGTCAGCCCTCCGTCACCATCACGCCGACGTCGGCGCCGCCGGTCGCGTTCGTGCGCGACAAGCCCTACCTCGTCGAGGTGCGCTCGCTCACCGGCAAGCCCACCACGTGGCGCGTCACCGTCTTCCAAGACTGACGGGCCGGACCGAGGGGGCGGCGCGCCTCGAGCGGGCCGCGCCGGAGCGGGCTCGGGTGAGGCCCGCGCGGGGTAGGGAAAGGTGCGCTCGACATTTCGCCGAACTTTTCGTCGGCCGCGGTTCCTCTCTTGGGAAAGGCGGTGACCGATGTTGGCGAAGTTCTACGCAGACGGCGGCTACGGGATGCACCCGACGGCCCTCTTCGGTTTTTTCATGGTCGTGGCCGCGGCCCTCTACGCGATCCGCGGCGAGTCCCGGTACGCGCGCATCTCGGGGCTCCTCGGCGCGGCGACGTTCGCCGCGGGGCTCCTCGGGACGTTCACCGGCGTCGCGACGTCGATCCGCTTCGTCGATCAGCTGCCTCCCGAGAAGCAGTTCATCACGCTCTGCTACGGGCTCGAGGAGTCGCTCCACAACGTGATCCTCTCGCTCGTGCTCATCGTCCTCGGCTGCGTCGTCGCGGCGGTCGGCGTGTTCCGAGCGCGGACCCCCGACGCGACGGCGGCGTGATGGACACCGACGAGGCGCTCTTCGAGCGGCTCTGCCGGGGAGACATGGCGGCGTTCGATCGGCTCTTCGCGCGGCACGAGCGCCCGCTCTACGGCTTCATCCGCGCCCAGCTCGGCGGCGACGCCGACGCCGAAGACGTCCTCCACGACGCCTTCATGGCGGTGCTCCGCGAGCGCGAGCGCGCGCCGTCGATGCGGAGCTTCCGCGCCTGGATCTACGAGGTCGCGCGCCACCTGTGCCTCAACCGCGCCCGCGGGCGGAAGCGCGCCGCCGCCGCCGAAGAGGCCCTGGCGCCCTTGCCCCGGGCCGCGGAGGCGGCGACCGACGAGCGGCTCGCCGCCGCCCGCACCGCCCGCCGCATCGAGAGCGCGGTCGACGCCCTCCCGAGCCAGCTCGCCGAGATCTACCGCCTGCGCGCCGGCGGCATGTCGTACGAGGAGGTCGCGACCCTCCTTGGTATCCCTATCGGTACGGTCAAGTCGCGGGCCCACGAGATGGTGCGGCGCTTGAGAGAGGAGCTTCCGGAATGATGTGCCAAGAGGTCGAGGTCGAGCTCGTCGGCTACCACTTCGGGGTGCTGTCGGGCGAGGTGCGCGACGAGGTCGAGGCCCACCTGTCGGGCTGCGCGCGCTGCGTGCGCGAGCTCATCGCCGTCAAGCGCGCCATCGAGACCGCCTCCGAGGCCAAGCGCCCGTCGGCCAGGGCGCGCGCGCGCCTGCGCGAGGCGGTCGCCCAGGAGCTCGGCGTCTCCCGCGCCTGGGCGTGGTGGGAGCGCCCGCTCGCCGTCGCGCTCGCGGCGTCGATCGTCCTCGTCTCGGGCCAGGCGATGCGCCTGCTCACGTCGCTGCCGGGCGCGGCTCCCCACGCCCTCACCGACCGCCGCTGAGCGGCGGCCGGCCCTCACACTATCCCGGCATGGATATTCGCGGACGGGGGCTCGCGGGGTCAGTTCCAGCAGGTCGTGCGGCCGCCGTCGCAGACGTCGCCGGCGCCGGAGCGGCGGGGCTTCGACACCTTGCAGCTCGGCGTGCTCGCGCCGAAGGTGTTGGTCGGCGAGTTGTTGGGGCCCGTGTCGTCCACCCAACCGCTCACGATCACGGTGGTGCCGCCGATGTTGTCGAAGGTCGTGTGGTCGACGATGATCGACGGGGCGGCGTCGTCTTTGCCGACGCCGCCGATGAAGATCGCCGCGTCGTTGGCGCCGGGGCCGCAGCCGAAGCCGTTGGAGCCGGAGCGGGCGCCCGCGTATTCGACCTTGGCGTACGAGATCTTGCTCCCGCTCGCGGTGGGCGACTTGAAGTAGAGGCTCACCCAGTCGCCGGCCGCCTTGGTGTCCTTGCCCGACGTGAACGTGATGGGCTTCTCGGCGGTGCCGACCGCGACGAGGCTGCCGGTCTGCGTCGGCTGGCTGCCGATGCGGATCCCGGAGCCGGCCCGCTCCTCGAACGCGACGGTGACGCCCGGCTCGATGGTGAGGGTCGCGGTGCCGTTCGCCTCGCCGGGGCCCACGTAGAGCAGCCCGAGCTGGTGGTACGGCAGGCCGCGGTTCACGTAGGTGTCGTCGACCATGAAGGTCTTGCTCGTCAGGACGAGGATCTCCTCCTTGACGTTGCCGCTCGTGGTGAGGCCCGGCGGGAGGGTCTTGGCGACGCCGGGCTCGATGCGGATGGGGTACGGGTATTTCGCGCTGCCGGAGCCCCGGATCCACACCTTCTGCGAGCCCTCGGCGAACGCGCCCCAGCCGTCGAGGTTGATCCCGTACGTCTGCGACTTCTCGACGAGCACGCGGTCGACCGTCGCGTTGCGCGTGACCGGCGCGAAGTTGGTCCCGCCCGCGGCGCCGCTCACGCGGAGCGCGCCTTGCTCGCCCGAGACCTCGGCGCCGCCGTTCATGATCGCGGCGACCGACAGCTCGAGGGTGCCCTTCTGCTCGACCGAGATCTGCGACCACGGCGCCGACGCGTCGGACGCGTCGAACACGACGGGTCGGACGTCCTTGGTCCCGCCCGACAGCGACGAGGTGCCCTTGGCGACGAGCTTGCCGACCTCGCTCGCGGAGTTGCCGCCGATCTGGATGTAGGCCCCCTTGTCGAGGAGCACGACCGCGCACGGCTCGATGGTCACCGTGGCCATGACGCGCAGGACGCCGACCCCGACGCGGTGGGGGCTGTCGGCGGCCTTCCAGGTCTCGTCCGCCGAGATGCGATCGGTGTGCTTGGTGCCGGCGGTGCCGGCCGGGACCGCGGGGCAGTTGCCGCGCTTGGCGAGCTCGTCGGGGGTCGGGTCCGACGGATCGGTCGTGCCGCCGCTGGACGAGCCGCCCGACGACGAGGACGACGAGGACGAGCTCGACGAGTCGTCGCACGCGACGACGAGGCCGAGCACCGCGAAGAGACCGAGAGCCGTGACGATCGAGCGCTGGAGCATGAGAAGAGTCCCTCCGAGGGATGACGGAAGCCCGCGTCCCCACCGCGTGTTCGACGAGCCTACCAGCCCAATTCGAGCACCCCAAACGCGCGGCGCCTCGTCCCCTGCCGGGGTGACATCGCGCGTTCACATGGCCGAAAGGGATCTGGCTGCGGAAACGCTGGGGATTCTGCCGCGATCGTGGGGTCGGAGACGTCGAGGACCTGGGACGCGCGGCTTGCTCGGCGCGGTCAACCCTCCAACGACGGCGCGACCGCCAGCTCGCGCCGCGCGTCGAGCATCGCGCGGAGGCACGGCGCCGCGACCTCGCGCACCACCGCGGCCCGGATCGCGCGCGCGTCGGCGGCGGAGACGAGGCCGAACGCCGAGAGATCCGGTCCGTCGGCCGGCGCCGGCTCGATCGCGCTCCGCTCGACGCTCGCGAGCGCCTCCCGCGCGGCGAGGGCCGCGCCCTCGCCGCCGACGTCGATCGCCCACGCCACCACCCGGAACGCGAGCTCGGCGTGCGCTGCCTCGTCGCGCGCGACGATCTCGAGCGCCGCCCGGATCCGCGCGTCGGCGACGACCCCTCGCGCCTGCTCGGCCTCGAGCGCGGCCGCGGACTCGCCGACGCAGCCGTCGGCGATGGTCTCGCGAACGAGCTCTTCGAGCGAGCCGAGGCCGCTCGCGCGCGCCACGTCGAGCGGCCCGGGCCCGACGGGGCCGCCGGCGAGCGACGACGCGATCGCGTAGGCCGCGCGCGCGTGCTCCACCTCTTCGAGCGCGGCGACGTGGCACGCCCGGAGGAGCTCCGGGGGCGCCCCGAAGGCGAGGAGCTGGAGCGACAGCCGCGAGAACGCCGCCACCGACGCGTGCTCGGCCGCGGCCTCGCGGGCCCACGCCTCGGCCGCCGCGGCGCGATCGCCCTCGGCGCCCACCTCGCCGCCCGCGTCGGCCCAGTCGCTCCGCGCGCGCGCGTCCGCGACGACGATCGCGCCGCCCACGCGGAGCGGGCGGCCGCGCGGGTGCTGGTAGCAGTTGCCGTCGGGGGTGACCATGCCGCCGTTGCACGTCGGCGTCGGCATCGTCGTGCGGTAGCAGCACTGCTCGGCGCTCCCCGCGATCAAGGGCGCGACCTCGAGGCCGCTCGGCCCCTGCACCCTCGCGCCCGCCGGGCAGTGTTGCGACAGGGGCGAAGGCATCGACGTGCGCACCGGCGCGGGGATGCACGTCTGGCGGGCGCTCCTGCCAGGCGGCACACCGATCCCGTCGGCCCGCACCACGTCGATGCGCTGGCAGCGGGAGTAGCAGCACGCCGCCTTCCAGGGCGTGTTGCCGTTCGTCATCTTCCGGTAGTCCGCGGCCCAGGTGTCGGTGAGCGCCGCGTCGAAGCCGAACGACGCGAGCTTGGAGTCCTTCGCCTGCATCGAGAACCCGCCGAGGACGCGCGAGCGGCCGTACGACTCGAGATCCGAGCCCCGCGTCCCGCAGCGATCATGAGGCGCGGGCGCCGCGGTCGCGAACGTGTTCATCACCCCGCAGATGTGCTCGTACACCTCGTCGGTGCCGCAGTCGGGTGCGCTGCTGCGCGCGGGCGGCGCCTCGTCGCCCGAGGTCGCGACCGGCATCGACGTCCCGCTCCCTGCCGGCGGCGGAGGGGGCGGCGGCGCGTGGACGACGACCTCCTCCTTCGGCGCGCAGCTCGCGCTCCCGAACATCGCCGCTCCGGCGGTCGGTAGACCCACAGCGAGGAACATGCGCGCGCGCATCGACGGGATCGGCATCCCGCGAGCGTATCTTCGCGAACGCCGGGACGAAAACGGCGTCGTCGCGCTCGGCAGCGACGGTGTCGGTGGATGTCTCACCAATCGGCGTCCGGGCCCGAGCCGCGGGGTGACGAAGGTCGGATCGCTTCCGTCGGTACAACCTAGAGAACGGGATGACGTCCGACCTCCTCACCCGCGTCGTCGCCGGCGACACGCGCGCATGGCACCGCTTCTGGTCGGAGGCCGAGGCCACGATCTGGCCGGTGACGGGCAACCCGCGCGTCCTGGGGAGGCTCGCGGGCGAGATCGACGAGCGGCGCGCGGTGGTGGTGGCGGTGATGAACCGGCTGCGCGACAGCGACTTCGCGCGCCTCCGCGCCTTCGTTGGTCGCGCGGGCGATCGCGCGCCGCGCGCGCTCGCCGCTTGGCTCGTCGTGGTGACCACGCGCGTGGCCATCGATCACCTTCGCGCCCACGAGCGCTACCGCGATCGGCGCCTGCGCGACGGCGTCCCGCGCTGGATCGAGGTCCTCCCCCTCGACGACGACGCCGACGGCGCGGCGCCGCCGCGGCTCTCGACCGAAGACATGGTCACCGCGAGGAGCGCCCTCGGTTTCGCCCGCTCGACCCTCGCGGGCGACCAGCTCGCCGCGCTCGAGGGCTGGCTCGAGGGGCGCGACGTCGACGAGCTCCGCGCGACGCTCGCGCTCCGCGATCGCGAGGCCGCGACCCGCCTCGTGCGCTCCGCCCTCAAGCGGCTGCGCGACCGCTACGCCGACGACGAGGTGAAGACGTGAGCCACACCCTGGACGACTGCGACCTCGCCGCGATCGGGACGGCGCTCGACGCGAGCGGCGAGCTCGGCGCCGAGGAGCGCGCGAGGCTCGAGGCCCACCTCGCCGCGTGCGAGGTGTGCGCCGAGGTCCGCGCGATCGCGCTCCCGCTCGCGCCGCGGCCGCGGCGCCGCGCGCCGGCGATCGTCGCGATCGTCGCCGCGTGCGCCGTCGCCGCGGGCGCCGTCGCCGCGGGCGCCGTCGGCGTGGCCCGGCTGGCGCGCCCCGCACGCCCCGACCTCGCGCGCGTCGATCCGTCGACGGCCGCGAGCGCCGCGACCGCC
>JAEUKG010000831.1 GCA_016794325.1 Myxococcales bacterium
AGCACCCCGAGGTCGGCTCGCGGCGCATCATGAAGCACCGCGTCCGGAACCTCCTGCGCGCGGGCGACGACGACGTCGCGGCCTCGCTGATGTTCCGCTTCATCGAGGGCGCCTGGGCGCGCGGCCGCGACTCCGCCGCCACGCTGAAGGACATCCAGATGCTCGACGGCCGCGTGTCGGGCTCCTCGGCCGCCGAGTTCGCGTATTGGCGCGCCGAGGCGCTTCGCCACACCGGCAAGCTGGAGGAGGCCCGCGAGCAGGCCGACACCGCGCGCAAGGCGTTCGCCGACCTGCAAGACCGCGTGCGCGAGGCCCACGCGCTGCGCCTCCTCGGCCACCTCGCCTCCGACATGGGGCAAGCGGCCCAGGGGCGCGTCAACGTGCTCGAGGCCATCGGCCAGTTCGAGATCCTCCGCGAGGCGAAGGGCCACGCGCAGGCCCTCGTCGTGCTCGGTGAGATCGACTACCTGCTCGGCGAGCACGCGACCGCCCGGGCGGAGCTCACCGAGGCCGCCAAGAAGTGCGACGGGGTCGGCGACGCGCTGGGCAAGGCCCAGTGCTTCATCCTCCTCGCGATGATCGAGACGGCGGTGGGCGGCTACGTCCGCGCGCGGAACCTCCTCGTCGACGCGCGCGCCGCGTTCGACGCCATCGGCTACCGGCTCGGGATGGCGCAGTGCGACGCCGTCCTCGGCCACGCCGACCACCGCGCGGGGGAGATGGACGAGGCGCGCGCGCGGACCCTTGCCGCGCGCATCGCCTTCCGCGAGCTCCAGAACCCGCGAGGCGAGGCCGCGTGCGAGCGCCTCCTCGCGATGATCGCGATCGACACCGACGACTACGCGGCGGCCAACGCGCACGCCACCGTCGCCCTCAAGATCTACGAGCGCCTGCAGGACCCGTGGGGGGAGCTCGAGGCGCGCCTCCTGCTCGCCCAAGTCGCGCTCGCGCGCGACGACGCGAGCGCCGGCGAGCTCGTCGCCGCCTCCGGCCGCATCGTCCTCGACGAGGCCGAGCCCCGGCAGCACCGTCACCTCGTCAACGCGTGGCTCGCCCAGAAGGAGAGCCGCTGGACCGACGCCGCCGCCGAAATCGACAAAGCGCGCGCGGCTTTCGGCGACCGCGCGCGCTGCGGCGACCACACGCCCCAGCTCCTGCATCGGCTCTCGAAGATGACGTGGCTCGGGCCCGCGCTCTCGAAGATCGACGCGTGGCTGCAGCTCATCGAGTCCGCGAACCCGGACGAGGCCGTCTCGTCGCAGTGGCCGCTCGCGCGGCTGTGACGCGGCGGGAGGCGGGGTGGGGTCTCGTTCGCGCGACTCGCCGTTGCGCCGTGCGCGCGGGTGTGGAAAGCTGCGCGCCATGACGACTCCCCAAGATCCGCCCCGCCGCAAGAAGCAAAAGCGCCGCCGCGAGAAGCAGCTCGCCGCTTGGCGCGAGAAGCAGGCCGCCAAGACCACCAAGTAGACGACGACACACCCGGGCGCGTGGGCGCCTGGGACCGCAAGCACCTGGGCGCGCCGCGCCCGTCCGTGCGTCGCGACTCGAGGGGTGTACCGAGAGGTCACCCCTCGACGCGTCTCGGGTCGATGCGATCCCGCGGAGCGCGGGGTGCGTTCGAGGTCGGCTCCGCGCCGGTCAGAGGCCGAGCGCCCGCTCCGCCGCGCGCTCGATGCTCGGCGCGCGCGAAGTGAGGCCGAGCGCGCGCGCCAGCGCGGCGAGGAACCTCCGCTCGTCGGCGTTCGTCTCCCAGTCGCAGAGCGAAAACGCGTAGCTGACGGCGTACGCGCGCTCGCGCGGGGCTCCCTCGGGGAGCGCGCGCGCGAGCTCCTGCAGGCGGTCGTCGACCGTCGTGTTGCGGAGGTGGATCTCGAAGGCGTCGAGCTCGGCCCGCAGCTCCTTGTCGGTGAGCGGCGCGCGGGCGGGGGCGCCGCCGAGCACCCGGAGGCGGGGCGCCGCGACGCGGTACGCGTCGCACTCCTCGTCGGAGAGGTCGCCGTTCGCGGCGGTGGTGAAATACGCGATCTCGAGCAGCGCAGACACCTCGGCGTCGGTGAGGGCGGGCGGCTCGGGCCCGAGGACGGCGAGGACGTCCATCGGCGGACGCTTCATCGCCCGAGAATACCTGGCCGAGGGCGCCTTGTCGCGCCACCACGTCGGGGCGGCTTCGCCTATACTGCCGCGCCATGGTCGGTCACCGCCTCGCTGGGCTCGTCGTGCTGCTCGCCATCCCCGCCGCGCTCGGCGGCTGCGAGGAGGAGAAGAAGAAGCCGGGCGCGGTCCCGTCGGCCTCGAGCCCGGCGACCGCGACCGCGGCGCCCTCGACGACGGCCTCCGCCGCTCCGACGGCGACCGCGTCGGCCACTCCCCCGAAGAAGAAGATCGTGGAGTGCCCGCAGGGCCCCGAGGTCAAGACCGAGGACACCGCGCTCCTCGCCGAGATTCGCCGCAAGCTGAGCAAGAAGCCCGACGAGCCCGTGAAGATGGCGGAGCTCGCCAACGTCAAGTCGATCAACCTGACGAGCGCCACGGTCAACGAGCTCGAGCCGTGCATCTTCCCCAAGCTCACGAACCTGAAGCACCTCT
>JAEUKG010000837.1 GCA_016794325.1 Myxococcales bacterium
CACGAAGGGCGTCGTGCGCGCCAAGACGTCGTCGGGCTGCCACACCGTACGCTCGAGCTCGCCGAGCGGGCGGAGGTCGGCGTCGGTGACGATGACGGCCATCTCGACGATGACGCAGGAAGCGGGATCGAGCCCCGTCATCTCGAGATCGACCCACACGAACCGGAGATCGCTCATGAGGCGCGAGTTTACGCTAACATCGGGCGAAGACGACGATGAACGCGCACGATCGAACGACCGATCTGATCAGCAAGCTGCTCCACGATCACGTGCCGCTCTCGCGCACCATCCACGAGCTGCGCGCCGCCCTCGGCGACGCGACGGCGACCGCCCCGAGCCGCGAGGCGCACGCCCGGATCGCCGCCGGCGTGCGCGCGATCCGCGACGACCTCATCGAGCACTTCGCCAAGGAGGAGGAGGGGCTGTTCCCGTTCCTGGTGAGCGCGCTGCCGGGGATGGAGCGGGAGATCACCGCCCTCGCCGCGGCCCACGACGGGATCTGCGGAGCCGCGGTGCGCCTCGCCGCCCTCGCCGACCGCGACTACGCCGCGTTCGCGAAGGCGTTCACCCAGGTCCGAGCCCTCTTCGGGCGCTTCGAGGTCGCGTACGCCGAACACTCGAAGGCCGAGCAGGCCGTGCTGACCCGCGTCGCCGAGGGGCTGAGCGACGAACAGCGACGCCTCGTGGCGGAGCTCGCGCGGGACCTCTGATGGCGCGACCCCGGGCCCTCTCGACCGCCGTAGCCCTCCTCGCGCTCACCGCCGCCGGCTGCCCCAAAGACCCGCCCCCGACCGCCGATCCGCCGGCCACGAGCGTGACCGCGACCTCCGCGGCCGCTCCGAGCGCGAGCGCCGCCGGCCGCCCGCGTGTACTCTGCACGCAACTCCTCGCCGGGCCGGAGATCAGCGCCAAGTGCGGGCGGCCGATCCGGCAAAACAGCATGTCACCCAGCGACGACCTCGGCCCGAGCACGCGCTGCAGCCGGCTGTTCGTGGACGAGGCGGTGGGGGGCTTCTCGTTCTTGGTGGAGGACCGCGGCGACGGCCGCGCTGCCCTCGCGCCCCCGCCCGACGCGAAGAACGTACGACCGATCAAAGGGCTGGGCGACGAGGCGCGCGCCTACGACACCACGAACGCCGCGGGGAACAAGGTGGAGCACGTCGAGCTGCGCAAGGGGCCCTTCTCGGCCCGCGTCGAGAGCTCGGCCTGCACCGCCGCCGGCGTCGAGGCCCTCGCGTACGCCCTCGCGTCCCGCCTCCCCTGACCGACGCGGCGCGCCCTCGGTCGGAGCGCCCCTCCCCGGCGGGCGCGGGGACGATCACGGCAGCTCGTCGACGACGACGTCGTCGATCCGCACCACGCTCGGGGGCGGCGGCCCGTCGAGGTAGGTGAGGCCCACCTGGACCACCGCCTCGTCGATGGCGCCGAGGGGGTCGAGCGCGTGTTTGCCGGCGGCCACGCCGTCGAGCTCGATCGTCGCGCTCGGGGGGCTCGACGCGAAGGTCACCCGGAGGTGGTGGAACGTCCCGTCGCGGGGGATCGGCACCGGGATCCCGAGGTACTCCACGCCGCCGTCGGGGAGCCGGTGGTTGTACTCGAAGGAGGTCCGCGTCGGGTCACCGCGGTAGACCGCGAGGGCGATGAAGGCGGTGCCCGCGCTGCCCGTCGCGGCGAACGTCAGCGGATCGATCTCGAACCCCGGCCCCGCGTCGGGGACCGCCATCGACAGGTCGACGTCCACCGTGAAGCCGCGGCCGTCGGCGATCGGGACCTCTTTGCGGAAGCGCTCCGCGGTCGTCACCGTGCTCGTGGCGCACCGGAGGAGCCGCGTCGGGGACGGCGACGAAGGATCGGTCGCGACGTCGCAGAGCCCCGGCGCGGTCGCGTTCGTCCACTTCACCCGCGGGTCGTCGTCCTCGAAGTCCGCGCAGAAGAGGTGGGTGCGCGCGCACGGCGACCCGCGGCCGCCGTCGGCGTCCCCCGCAGCCGCCGCGTCGGTGGACACCCTCGCGTCGCTTCCGCCGCCGGCGTCGGACGCCGGCGGCGCGTCGCTCGCGGGGGCGGCCCCCGCGCCGCCGGGCCCGCGCCCGTCGCCCGCCACGACGAGCGAGCACGCGCACGCGAGCGTCCCCGCCGCCGCCGCGAACGACGCCCTGCGCATCAGCCGAGGCGCCCCCCGAGAGCGGCCCGCCCGGCGGTCGCCCGCAGCGCGGCGGTGAAGAGCGGGAACGGATCGCGCTTGCGGCGGTCGTTCGCGAGGCAACGCCCGAGGCCGGCTTCGTCGCCGTCCATCGCGAGCGCCATCAAGAGCGAGAGGTTCATCTCGTCCGGCTCCTCGGGTGGAGAGAGCGCGAGGCTCTGGGCCGTGTGGCGGCGAGCCGACACCCAGTCCGACGCGACGAAATGGGCGAGCGCGCGGCAGTCCTGGGCGACGTGGCAATACGGCGCCATGTCGACCGCCCGCGCCGAGAGCTCGAGCGCGCGAGCCGCGCTCACGGCGCGGTCCGGCGCGAGGAGCTGGCCGTGCATCAGCGCGAGCCGCTCCGGGCCCGCGTGTTGGTACGGGAACGCGCGCGCGATCGACTCCGCCACCGTGAGCGCGGCCTGCGCGTCGCCCTCGAGGAGGAGCGCCTCGAGGTAGGCGGTGAGGACGGCGAGGCTCTTGGGATCGAGCGCGTAGGCGCGGCGCGCGGCCTCGATCGCGGGGTCGACCTCCTCGAGCGCGTCGTAGAGGTGGAACATGTCGGCCCACCGCTCGGCGGTGTCGCCGATGTCTCGTCGGACGGCCTCGAGCTTGCTGCGATCGCCGAGCTTGGCGCGCAACTTCGCTTCGTTGATCCGCCACTCGAGCTCGTCGTCCTCGTCGTCGGCGTTCTCGGCCATCACCGCCGCCGCGCGGGCGGCGAGCGCGTCGTCGAGGCCGCTCACGGCGTGGTAGACCTCCCACGCGAGGCCCGCCGGGACCTCCGCGGCGCACCGCTCGCGGATCCTCGGCAGGAGGTCGCGCGTCTTGCCCGCCATCCGGTGCGCGTACATGAGGGTGTCGAAGAGCCGCTCCTCGACCTCGGTCGCGCCCGGCATGTCGAAGAAGCGCGACGCCCAGTGGAGCGCGCGATCGTACCGCCCCTCGCTCGTGTGCCACGCCGCGAGCCTCCTCGCGACCTCCGCCGGCGCGTCGGACAGCGAGGCGATCGCGCGCCGGCTCGCCTTCTCGGCCTCGGCGGTCCGACCGACCGACGCGAGGATCATCGCGTACGAGTCGACGAGCCACGCGTTCTCGGCGGAGGCGACCGGCGCGAGGAGCGCGAGCGCGCGCTCGGGGGCCTTCGGC
>JAEUKG010000866.1 GCA_016794325.1 Myxococcales bacterium
GCCAGCGACTCGCCCCGCAGGAGCTCCATCACGAGGTAGGAGGTGCCGTCGGCGATGTGCCCGTGGTCGAGGACCTCGACCACGTTGGGGTGCCACGCGAGGCCGAGCGCCTCCGACTCGCGGCGGAGGCGATCGGAGGCCACCGTGTCGTGCGCGGCCGCGGCGCGGAGGAGCTTGATCGCGACCTCGGTGCCGTCGCCGATGCGCACCGCCTCGTAGATGACGCCGCTCGCGCCCGAGCCCATGCGCTTGCCGATGCGGTATTGGCCCGCGACCACCGTGCCGCCGAGGTCGCCCGCGGCCGCGTCCTCGCGCGACTCCTTGAGCTGCAGGCTCCGCTCGAGCGCGCGGACGCGGACGTCCTGGGCGCGGGCGACGACCTTGCGCTCGCGGTCGCGCGACGCCGCGAAGCCCAACCCGGCGCCGGCGCCGGCGAGGGTGACGACGAGGGCCGCGCCGGCGCGCGCGTCCCACGCGAAGCCGACCGCGCCGAGCGCGGCGCCGACGACCGCGAGACCGACGAGGCGCCCCGTCGCCGCGGGAACGCCCCACGCGACCGCGAACTCCTGCACCTCGGGCCGGTCGCTCGGGGCGTCCTCGACGCGCCCGCGGTCGAAGCCGAAGAGCATGGGCACCACCGAGAGCTCCGCGGCGCGCTGGGCGCGGAGCAGGCCGTCTTCTTCGAGCGCGGGGTCGTGGGCGATGCGCACGCGCCCCCGCCACACGCCGGGCCCCCGGGAGACCGTCTCCCAGCGCGTGGTCCGGCCGTATTCGCTCTCCGTACCGTCGAGGCGCGCGAAGAGGTCCTCGGGCGACTGCGTGCCTCGCACGAGCTTCATCCACGCCCCGAGGTTCTCCTGGGCGACGAGCATCGGCGCCGAGTCGCCGATCGCGGCGCGGCCGAACCGCCCCTCGAACGACGCGAGGGCGGCCTTCAGGGTCGCGAGCGGCAGGAGCCGCGTCTCGTCCTCGATGTCGCCGCGCTCGATCTTGAGCGACGCGAGCCACGCGTCGGCCGCCGCCGCCCCCTCGGCCCTCTCGAGATGGAGGACGAGCGCCTTGAGCTTCGAGGCGGTCGCTTGTCCGTTCGGGAACGTGCGCCGATTCATGGAGAGGCCGAGCCTCCTTCCAGGGTACGCTTCTTTCCGGCCCGAGGACATGGATCCGCTCGGCATCGTCCAGCAAGTCGGGATCGCCGACGATCTCGCCGTCCTTCGCCTGCGCAGCCCGGGCGAGACGTCGTTTCTGGTCGTGTGGGCGAGCCCGTCGGGGCCCCGCGTCGCCCGCGCGAGCGCCGACGCCAAGAAGGCCGCGTTCGACGGGAAGCTCCCGAAGGGCTACGCCGCGGCGCGCGCGCCGGTCGACCTCGACGGAGCGATGGTCGTCGCCGCCCACGCGCGGGGGGTCGTCCTCGCGCTCGGCGAGCGGCGCGAGCGGCGCGTCGCCCTCACCGCTGCGCGCGGGCGCGTGTCGGTCGTCCCCCTCCCCGACGCCGACCCCGCCGCCCCGACCGCCGAGGAGGTGCGCGCGCCCCTCGAGGGCGACGCGGCGCGGGCCGTCCTCGCGGAGCTCGTCGCGGGCGCCCTCGCCCGGCACGTCCGCGTCGCCAAGGACGTCGTCGCCCGCGCGCGAGGCAAGGTCGCCCGCCGCGCCGAGGCCGTCTCCAGCGATCTCGCCAAGATGGCCGAGGCCGAGTCGATCATCGCGACCGCCCAGTGGCTCGTCGCCGAGGCGGCGCGGGCGCCGCGGGGCGCGCGCGAGATGGTCGTGACGGACTGGTCGAGCGGCGAGCCCAAGGAGCTTCGCGTCCCGCTCGATCCCGGCAAGCCCGCCCGGCCCCAGGTCGAGGCGATGTTCAAGCGCGGGCGGCGCCTCCGCGCCGGGCGCCCCTTCGCGGAGAAGCGCCTCGCCGAGGCGCGGGGTCGCGAGGCCGCGCTCGCCCGCGTTCTCGCCGCTCTCGACGGCGCCCCGGACCTCGCCGCCGTCGACGCCCTGCTCGCCGAGGCCAAGGCCACGAGCCCGCGCGACGTCGCGCTCCCGGGCGGCGCCCCCGCCCGCGGGCGGGCCCGCGGCGACGAGCCCGCCCGCCCGTTCCGCACGTTCGTCGCCGCCGGCGGCGCCCGCGTGCTCGTGGGCAAAGGCGGGGAGAAGAACGACCACCTCACCTTCAAGGTCGCGGGCCCGCACGACCTCTTCGTGCACACGAAGGGCATCCCCGGCGCCCACGTGATCGTCCCGATCGCGAGGGGCAAGACGTGCCCCCCCGCCCTCCTCGCCGACGCCGCCCTCCTCGCCGCGCACTTCTCCCGCGCCAAGGACGAGGCCGTCGTCGATGTAGAATACACACAACGGAAATACCTCAAGAAGCCGCGCGGGGCCGCGCCCGGGCTCGTGGTGCTCGAGCGCGAGCGCGTGATGGCCCTGCGGGCGGCGCCCGAGCGCCTGCGCGCGCTCCTCGACGCCGAGGAGCCGTGAGCCGCCTCAGCAAGGGCAGCCGAAGAACGGCACGTCGAGGGTGACGCGCTCGTCCTCGGCGCCCCCGAGGACGATGCGGGTCTCGGGGAAGTGGAGCGCGATCTTGCCCCGGGAGACGGCGAGCCCGGCGAGGGCCGCGCCCCGCGTGTCCTTGACCACCGACACGAGCGACAGCCCGCTCGGCTTGCGCTCGAAGAGCGCGGCGACGTCGCCGTGGAAGCCGCCGCAGCCGCCGTCGTGCGACGCGCTCACCCACACGAAGGAGCGGCCGCCGGCCTCGATCGCGCGCACGGTGGGGGCGCCCTCCTCGAACACGTCCCACGGGCCCGCGGCGGGGTCGAACGCGTCGAGCTCGGCCTGGGCCTCGGCCCACTCCGGCAGGGCGCGCAGCGCGCGGATCCCGTCGTGGTGGAGCGCGTCGCCGGCGTCGCGCGCCGAGGCGAGGTCGACCTCGCCCACGAGCGCCGCGACCGGGGCGTCGCAGCCCGGCGCCACCGAGCCGAGATCCGCGACGAGGCCGTGGCCACCCTTGGCCATCGTCCACGCCTCGACCGCGACCGCGGCGCGCGTGAGCGGCGCCTCCCCGGCGACCGCGCGCGCCTTGCCGGCGAGCGCGTCCTTCCAACCGTCGACCGTGTCGGGCTCCGGGTCGACGCGACCGACGAGCGACAGCCCGGTGACCGTCGCCTCGCACCGGCGCCCGGCCGCGTCGACCAGGGTGACCTTCGCGCCGACGTAGCTCGAGTACCCGGACGGCACCTTGGCGGGATCGACGGCGCGGCGCACGACGACGGGGATCGCCGCGCTCACGAGCTCGGGGGCTGCCGAGGACCAAGCCTCGTCGGGGGCCGCGTCGAGGAGGACCTTCGGCCCGTTCGCCGCGACGACGACGTGCGGCAAGCCCGAGGTGCGGAGGCCGGGCGACGCGGTGTCGACCTCCTCGACCGCGACCTGAACGGAGGCGCGCTCCCCCGGGGACGGGACGCTCACCTCCTCCGAGGCGATCGGCGCGGCGCACGAGGAGGCGAACCCGAGGATCGAAGCGAGGGCGAAGGAGCGAGCGTTCATGCCCTCCTCCTTCTGCAACCCGGGCGCCACGCACGAACGTCCGATTTCGCAATGATTTCGGGGTGACGCGGCGCCGCGCCGCTTCCGCCACGCCACAGCGCGTCCTCTCCTGGACACACGCGCGGGCGGGGCGACGGGGCTGCGACGCGTCGCAAGACGCGTCCCCGCTCGGCGTAGTACCGTGGTCGCCCGCCATGGGCTTCCTCGACACCGTAGGCCGTCTGATCGGACGCGTGGAGGTCGCCCTCGCGGGCGCCGAGGGCTTCGTGCGCGAGGGCGAAGAGGCGCTCGCGCAGCGCGACGCCATGCGGGCCCGCGCCGCCGCCCACGCGATCCTCGCGCGCGTCCCCGGCTCGCCGGTGGGGCTCGCGCTGCTCGCCGACGCGTGCGAGCTCGGCGGGCTGAAGGCGGAGCTCCTCCTCACCCTCGAGGAGCTCTCGGAGAAGGTCGCCGAGCGCCCCGACGTCTGGGTGCGGCTCGGGCGAGCGCGTTCGCAGGAGCAAGGCGGCGCGAGCGAGGCGCGCGACGCCTTCGTCCGCGCGCTCGCGATCGCCGAGGGCGGCACCGAGGCCCGTCGGGAGGCGCTCCTCGCGCTCGCGGATCTCGATCTCGCCGCCGGCGACGGCGCGCGCGCCGAGCTCTGGCTCGAGCGGCTCGTGGGCCCGCGCGATCCGATCGTCTCCCTGCGCTGGGCCGAGGCGCGGCTCCTCGCTCGCGACGCCGAGGGGGCGCTGAAGCACCTCGCGACCGTGGGCGACGACCCCACCGACGGCCGCGGCGCGCTCGCCCGCGGCCGGGCGCTGGCGATGTCGTCGCAGACGGACGCGTTCTCCCCGCTCCTTCGCGCCTACGTCCTCGAGGTGCCCGGAGCGAGCGAGGCCCTCTCGGCCGCGCTCGCGTGGATCCCGTCGGACGACGCGACGCGAGCGCGAGTGCGCACCGTCGTCGAGGCCCAGGGCGAGGCGACCATCGCCCGGTTTCGCGCCGCGTTCGCCCGCGCCGAGGGCCGCCCCGACGAGGC
>JAEUKG010000966.1 GCA_016794325.1 Myxococcales bacterium
CAGGTCCGCTCGACGACGAGACCATGGTCCGCATCCTCCACTCCGAGCACGAGAACGTGCGGGCGGTGGGCACGCGCCTCCTCGGCGAGCTGCCGGACGACGTCCTCGCGCAGATGGAGCTCCTCCTCGTGCGGCTCACCACCGACAAGGCCGCGGACCTCCGCAACGCGTCGCGGCCGATCGTCGCGCGAGTCGCCGCGAAGAACGCGGGCGCCGGGGAGACCATCGCGCGCGCGCTGGTCCTCGCGCTCGTCCGCAACAAGCTCCCGGAGGGCGCGCCGAGCCACGTGCTGCGCGTGCTCCGCGAGGACCTCTTCGGGTTCGTGAAGGCGCTCCCGGCCGAGGACGTCTTCCGGCTCCTCCAGTCGAAGTCCGCCCACGCCCAGGAGCTCGGCGGCCTGCTCCTCCAGGATCGCGATCCGTCGGAGCTGTCGATCGAGCAGATCGTCAAGCTCGCGAGCCACGACGTCCTCTCCGTCCGCGAGGCCTCGTGGCGCGCGTTCTCCGCGTCGATCGACCGCGTGAAGGCCTCGCTCGCCGAGGCCTCGCGCGTCCTCGACGCGACGTGGGACGACTCGCGCGCCTTCGCCTTCGGCTTCTTCCGCGAGCGGCTCGGCGCGGACGCGTTCCACGCCGACGTGCTCGTGACCATCCTCGACAGCGTGCGGCCCGACGTGCAGGCCTTCGGCCGGGAGCTCACGACCCGCTGGTTCCGCGACGAGGACGGCCCCGCGCTGATGACCAAGCTCTCGGAGCACCCGTCGGTCGCGGTCCAGCTCTTCACCACGAACTACCTCGAGCGCTACGCGACGGACCGCCCGGGGCAGCTCGAGTCGCTCATGCCGTACTTCACGAGCGTCGTGTCGCGCGTGAACCAGGGCCGCGTCGCCAAGCAGCGCGTCCTCGCGTTCCTCGAGGCCGAGGGCCAGAAGAGCCCGGAGGCCGCGCGCCTCGTGATCGATCTCCTCCACCGCCTCGCGGCGGTCGTCGCCGTGGAGTACCGCGGCGCCGCCATCGCCGCGATGGTCGCCATCCACCACGCGCAGCCGGGGGTCCCGCTCCCGCTGCGCATCAAGCCGCCGCCGGCGCGAGGAGCCCATGGAGTTCCAGTACGCGTATAAGGGCGCCTCGGCGGTCGAGAACCACGCCGGTCGCACCGACATGTCGTTCTCTCCCGATCTCAAGCGGGAGCCGACGTATTTCTCCGGCGAGCTCGCGAGGCCCATCGAGTTCCGCGAGGCGATCAGCGCGCTGCACGACGTGGTCGTGTCCGACCTCCGCTTCAAGCCCAAGGACAAGACGGCGTACAAGGAGTGGGCGGCCAAGCAGGAGCTCGTCGACTTCGGCGAGCTCGCGCGGCAGCGCGCGGGCAACGCCAAGCAGCTCGAGGAGCTGCAGGCCGAGCTCGTCGAGCTCCAGCGGCGGGCGGCGACGCGGATGAGCGGCTTCTACCGAGCCCGGCAGAAGTACTTCGACTGGCTCTACCAGAAGGACCGCGACGCCTGGTTCGTGCTGGATCCGGTCATCACCGTCCACCCCGACGAGGTGTTCTTCGAGTGCTTCTCGCAGGACGAGTCGAGCTACGGCCGGCTCGGCGCGAGCTACGAGGTCTTCCGGAACATCGGCTCGTTCGCGTGCGGCACCACCAACATCGACTACTCCGCCGCCCTCTACGACGAGCTCCAGAAGATCCGCAGCTACAAGACCACCAAGTTCGGCGTCGATCCGAGCGGCTTCGAGGTGAAGACGACCGGCGAGGAGGACTTCAAGGAGGTGAAGATCGACCTGCCGGACTCGTGGGTCCGCGGCTTCCTCCAG
Organism: Myxococcales bacterium; assembly: GCA_016794325.1. Taxonomy (GTDB): domain Bacteria; phylum Myxococcota_A; class Polyangia; order Polyangiales; family Polyangiaceae; genus SXNL01. The sequence goes on from JAEUKG010000966.1 coordinate 1,819, forward strand.
GTGAACAGCGCGATGGCGCTGCCGGCCCAGTCCTTCGATCTGCACCCGATGGACGTGTACAATGCATGTTTCGTCCTGCGCCGGCGCAAGGAGAAGAAGGGCCCGCGCTCGATGCGGTTCCACCTCGAGCCTGGCAAGCCGGTGCGCATCGGCTTCGATCCGTGGGGCACCGAGATCACCTGCGGGCGCTCGATCTTCCAGGGCAAGGACCGGCACGAGATCCGCGTGTGGGGCCGGCGCCGCATCCACATCCTCGAGCGCCTGATCCCCATCGCGAAGCGCTTCACCGTGCACCTGCTCGGCCAGGGCATGCCGTCGTTCTGGGTGGCCGATCTCGGGCACATGACCTTCACCCTGGGCCTGTCGGGTTGGACCGCCAACGACTGGGCGGCGGCCGGCAACTTCGACCTCCTCGCGCCTCGCAAGGACGTGGACGAGGCGGCGAAGCTCAAGGTCTTCGAGGCGCTCAAGAAGGACTGGCTCGCGACCCCGGACGCCCTCGCGGCGTCGACCGCGCTACCGCGGGCCCAGGTGCTCGGCGCGCTCTCGGCCTGGACCCAGGCGGGCCGGGCGATCTTCGACCTCGCCAAGGGCGTCTACCGCGCCCGCGAGCTGTCGCGCGATCCGCTGCCGCTCGACGCGCTCCGGTTCGCGAACGAGCGCGAGGCCGACGCGGTGCGCTTCGTCGACGCCCGCGCGGTCTCGCTCCGCGCGAGCGCGACCGCCGACGGGATGCTCTCGCTGTCGGGGGCGGTCAAGGACGGGCGCCGGGAGCACCAGCCCTCGCTCGGCATCGACGCCGACGCGCGGATCGTGCGCGCCGAGTGCACCTGCAACTTCTTCCAGCAGAACAAGCTTCACAAAGGCCCGTGCGAGCATATGCTCGCGCTCAGGATTCAGCACCAGCGCGAGGTCCACTGACATGCGCTCGTGCGAGGAGGTGTCACACGGAGACGGCTGGCGGGGCGATCTTGCAACCTGGGCGGTGGATCGCCGTCCATGCAACCTGGCCCGTCATGCATCACTGGCCCGATCTTTACTGTGCGGGACACAGGGTGCTGTAGGGATTCCGGTGGGAATCCTGGGAGATTGGATGCCCCACAGCACCCCGGTCCCGCTTGAGTTGATCGAGCCAGTCCCTCGTGGGTTCGAAGACCCCGTCGGCCGTCTCCGTGGGGCAGTCTTCGGTCGGGGGGAGCCCCGACACCCCCGAGCGGGATGCGCCTCACGGCGCAGGAGCTCCGTTCGCGAGGGGAGGGCGAGGCCATGAGCGGCGACCGGCCCCGCACGCGTCAGGAGCTCTACGATCGCATCCGCGAGACCTCGAAGGACGAGGTCATCCTCGAGGACATGGTGCGCCTCGGCTTCTGGCCGCGCACCGGCGAGATCCCCCAGGATCCGGCGGACGAGATCCGGCGCCGCGGCGACCTCGAGCGACAGATCGCCGCCCTGCGCACCGAGCAGGCGCGCCTCTCGAACGTCGAGGCGCTCCGCAAGGAGCTCAAGCGCCGCCGTCTCCTCGAGTCCAAGGAGAAGCAGAAGGCGACCAAGGAGCGGCGCGAGCGCGAGCGGCTCGCGCGGGCTGCGGCCTGGGCCGAGGAGAAGAAGCGCGCGATCGTCCACCTCGGCGCTGGCGTGTCGGGCGGCCTCTCCAAGGGCGCGCCGCCGAACCTCGAGAAGCTCACGGCGCTCGGCCTGCCGCGCCTCGCCACGGCCGCCGAGGTCGCCGCCGCGATGGGGATCGCCGTCCCCGAGCTGCGCTTCCTCGCGTACGCGCGGAAGGTATCCCAGAAGACACACTACGTCCGCTTCACCATCCCCAAGAAGACGGGCGGCGCCCGCCTCATCTCGGCGCCGATGCCCCGGCTCAAGCGGGCGCAGCGCTGGATCCTCGACGCGGTCCTCGCCAAGGTCGCGCTCGAGGGGCCGGCCCACGGCTTCGTCGTCGATCGGTCGATCGTCACCAACGCCCGGCCCCACCTCGGCTCGCAGGTGGTGGTGAACCTCGATCTGCGCGACTTCTTCCCGTCGCTCGGCTTCCGCCGGGTCAAGGGCATGTTCGAGGGGCTCGGCTACGGCGAGGAGGTCTCCACGATCTTCGCCCTCCTCACGACCGAGCCGGAGATCGACGAGGTCGAGCTCGACGGGCAGACGTATTTCGTCGCGACGACCGCCCGGAAGCTCCCGCAGGGCTCGCCCGCGAGCCCCGCGATCACCAACGTGGTCTGCCGCCGCCTCGACAAGCGGCTCGCCGGCATGGCGCGCGCGCTCGGCTTCACCTACACGCGCTACGCCGACGACCTCACGTTCTCGTCGAAGGACCGCGCCGCCGACGTGGGCAAGCTCCTCCGCCGCGTGCGCTGGATCGTGAAGCAGGAGGGCTTCGCCGAGCACGAGAAGAAGACGCGGGTGCTCCGCCGCGGGCGCTGCCAGGAGGTCACCGGCGTCGTCGTGAACGACAAGCCGTCGGTGCCGCGCGAGGCCCTCAAGCGCTTCCGCGCGCTCCTCTTCCAGCTC
>JAEUKG010000978.1 GCA_016794325.1 Myxococcales bacterium
CGTGCACCTTCGTCTACACGCTCCGCCGCAAGTCCGACGGCGTCACCGCCGCCCGCGCGAGGCACGTCACCGTCTTCACCGAGATGGCGACGATGACCAAGCGCGCGCTGTCGCCCGAGGTGCGGGCCCTGCTCGAGGGTCACCGCGCCGCGGCGCGGTGACCGTCACGCCTCTTCGAGCGGGGGGTCGGCGGCGGCGGGCCGCGGGGGCGACCGCCGGAGGTGAGCCTCGATGGGGTCGACGCCCTTCTTCACGTTGTTCCAGATGAAGTAGGACATCACGCCGCCGAAGACGAAGAGGGCGACGCAGCACCACTGCGCGAACGTGAGCTGCCCGTAGCGGAGATCGGCGGCGTCCCCCTCGCGGATGCGGAAGAAGTCCATGACGAAGCGCACCGGCGCGTACGCGAACGCAGTCGCCGCGATGTAGCTGCCGGTCGGCAGGCGGCGCGACCACGTCGCGGCGAAGAACGCGGCGACGAGGACGGTGAACATGAGCTCCATCAGGCCGAGGTCGTATTGCGGCTGCGAGCCGAAGCGGAGCTCGATGGGGCCGTACGTCTTCACCTCGGCGAGCTTGTAGGGGCCGTAGGCGACGGCGAGCAGCGCGTCGGCCCCCGCCTTCATGCCCGGGTGGTCGTGCACCACCGAGCAGCCGCTGCGGCCGAAGATCCACGCCACCGGGAAGACGGCGAGGATGATGTCGCAGAGCGGCATGATCGGCTCCGCCTTCTCGCGCAGCTTGAACTTGGGGATGGTGAAGAGGCCGCCCACGCGGACCAGCGGCTCGGCCTTGATGAACTTCCACGTCACCACGCCGATGAGACCGCCGATGAAGCCGCCGAACGACGACAGGCCCGTCCACGGCATGAGGAGGGTCCACGGCGCCTTCTTGATCTCCTCGGGGTGGTAGAACACCTCGTCGATCATGTGCGAGAGCACGAAGCCCGAGATGAGCATCCACGTGATGAACGAGTTCAGCTTGTCGACGTCGACGCCGCGAGCCCGCGCCCGGCGCGTCGCCAAGATCGAGCCGACGATCACGCCGGTGGCCACGAGCAACCCGAACGGGTGGAGCTTGATCGGGCCGATCGGCAGGTCGGGGACGTGGATGTAGGGGATCACAGGGTCGGACGATACCCCACTTTCCGCCCCGGACCCAACGCCGTCGACGACGTCCGGCCCACCCGCGTCACCGCGCGCTTCGCGGTCGCGGCCGAGCTCACCGGCTCTTCGCGAGCCGGACCTCGATGACGTCGTCTTGCCCGGCGCGCTCGGAGGCCACGACCCGAAGCTCGCGCCCCTTGCACCGGCGAAGCATGAGCTCGCGGCCCTCGGTCGGCGCGTCGCACGCCGCGGCCGGGAAGGCTGCCTCGGCCGCGCCCTTCAGCACGTCGACCCCGGCCGAGAACGCCTCGGTGCGATCGCCCGGCTTGTCGGGATCGAGGGCGACGATGCGCGTCGACTCGTACCATTTCACGAGGAGATCGTCGCCGCGGAGGCGGGCTGCGGTGACGACGCCCTCCTCGACGGTGAGCTCGGCGCGCAGCGTCAGCAGCCGCGACAGCCGCTCGGGCCTCGCGGGGAGGAGGAAATAGAGGTCCTCCTCGAGCTCAGGCGTGCGCCCTCCCCACGTGCTCGGCGCCGGACCCTCGAAGTAGCGGCGCGTCACGGGCGACAGGTCGCTCACCCGCGCGCCGACGAGCGAGCCGTCGAGGAGCACCGCGAGCCCGCCGAGGATCCGCTCGCCCACGCGCCGACGCGCGACCGACGCCTTCTCGAGCGTGGCCTCGGTGATGCGCGCCTCGCGGAGCATGCGGTCGCTCTCGGCGTCCTCGAGCCCGCGATCGAAGGCCACGAGGAGCGACAGCGCCTGCTCGGCGTGGGGCCCGCGCGGGAGGTTCGTGAGGTACTCGAGCATCTTCGGGCGCGTCGCCTGGCACCGCACGAAATACGCCGGCTCTTCCTCCTCCACCGTCGCCCGGACCTCGGCGGCCCACGCGCCGCCGGGGTGCCTCTCGAGGTAGGCGTAGGCGCGGGCGAGGCGCACGCCGGCGTCGTCGGCGACGCGGTACGCCTTGTAGTCGTCGAGGTCCGCCGACGACGCCCACATCGGGCGGAGCGCGGCGCAGCCCCCGAGCGCCAGGCACAAGAGCGCGGCGGCCACGCGCCTCATCGCCCGCCCTCCCCCGCCCCGGCGTCGCCGAAGCTCCCGGTGATCGGGGCCGGAGGCGCGACGCGGCAGAAGTCGCACTCGCTGGGGGTGACGGGCGCCGCCTCGTCGACGTACGTCGCGAAGGTGTCGCACGACGCCGCGGCGAGGACGCGCAGGCACACCTCGCCGTCGTGGACGAGCGGGCGGCACGTCGTCGGCAGGAGGACGGACGGCGGCTTGCCGGGATCGCACGCCTGCGCGCAGCGGTCGGTGCGGATGTCGCACTCGAGGCACCGCTCGCACTCGGCGTTCTTGCGCGACTCGGCCCAACGCGAGCGCTCGAGCTCCTCGGCGGTCCGCCCGCACGCGCCGACGTCGCCCGGCGTCGGGCCGGTGGTGACGCCGAGCGCGAGCGCGGCCGCCGCCGCCACCGCCGCCGGCGAGACGCGCCGCGCCCCGCTCACGGGAGCACCTCGAAGTCGATCTCGATCCCCGCCTGGGCGCCGAGGAGCGGGTAGACCGGCCGCGACACCTCACGCGTGCCCGCTCCGTAGAAGAGATCCCCGACGAGCTCCGCCGCGAGGCCTATCCCACCTCGGATATAGAACACGCCCCCCGCGGCGAGCTCGGCGCCGACGTTGAGATCCGGCCTCAAGACGACCGGGATCCCCGCCCGTCCGTAGGCGGCGAGCGCGCCCCACCGCCGCGAGAGCGCGTACGACGGCGTGATCATGACCTGGGTGACACCCTCGAGGGCGAAGACGTTGCGGACGAGGACCGCGTGCTGGATCCCCCGGGCGCGCCCGAGCGCGGCCCCGAAGCCGACGTCCCCGTACGCCGCCGTCCGTGACACGCCCTCCGCGTCGCCGCCGAGCGGGGTCGAGAGGCGGTAGGGGTTGTTGAAGCGGAGGCCGTCGCCGACCATCGCGGTGCCGATGATGCGCAAGTAGCCAGGGCGCTCGGCGGCCCAGGCGCGCTCCGCGCCCGGCGCGTCGACGGGCCGCGGCGCGACGGCGACCGGCGCGTCCTCGGCGCGCGCGCACGGCGCCGCGAGCCACGCCGCGGCCATGACCAGCCCGATGCCGATCCGCGACGGGCGCACCATCAGCTCCGGTCGACCCTCACCTTGGGCTTGTGCCCGAGGAGGGCGAGCTGGCCGCAAGCGGCCGCGACGTCGTCGCCGCGCCGCTTGCGCACGAAGCACGAATACCCGGCGTCCAGGAGCACCCGCTGGAACTCGAACACCCGCGGCACCTCCGGCGGGCCGAGGGTCGAGGCCTCGATGCGGTTCATCGGGATGAGGTTCACCTTCACCGGCAGGCCGCGCAGGAGCTTCGCGAGCTTCTTGGCCTCGGCGGGGTCGTCGTTCTTGCCGGCGACGAGCGTGTACTCGATGGTGATGCGCCGCCGCTTCGGCAGCGGGTAGTCCCGGAGCGCCTGCATCAGCACCGGGAGCGGGTACTTCTTGTTGATCGGCATGAGCCGCGTCCGCGACTCGTCGTCGGCGGCGTGCAGCGAGATCGCGAGGCCGATCTGACCGCCGAAATCCTGGCCGAGGCGCGCGATCTCGGGGACGAGCCCGCTCGTCGAGACCGTGATGCGCCGCGACGAGAGCCCGACGCCGTCGGGGTGCGACAGGAGGCGGAGCGCGCGCACGGTGGCGTCGTAGTTGTGGAGCGGCTCGCCCATCCCCATCACCACGACGTTCCGGAGCTGCTCGTCCTCGTCGAGCAGGCTCCGGCCGAGGATCACCTGGGCGACGATCTCGTCGGGTCGCATGTGGCGCTTGAGCCCGGCGACCCCGCTCGCGCAGAACACGCAGCCCATCGCGCAGCCCACCTGGGTGCTGATGCACTGGGTGACGCGCACCGGCTCGACCTTGCCGGGGGCCGCGGCCAAATCTTCGTCCTCGTCGTCGTCGGGGGCGGCGGAGGCGTCCGCGTCGAGCTCTGCGTCGGGCGCGGCGTCGCCGCGGCGGCGCCCCGTCACCCCGGGGATGAGCACGGTCTCCACCGTCTCGCCGCCGCCGAGGCGCACCAGCACTTTGCGTGTATGATCCACGCTTCGACGCACCTCCGCGGCCGAGACCGGGAGGAGCTCGCCCTCGGAGGCCAGCGCCTCGCGAAGGCCCTTGGGCAGGTCCGACATCGACGCGGGATCGGTCACCCCGCGGGCGAGCAGCCACTTGAAGATCTGGCGCCCGTGGAACGCGCGGCCCCCGAGGCGCACCGCGGCGCTCTCCCACTCCTCGGGGAAACGCGCGAGCGGTCCGGTCGGGGCGCTGTCGGCCACGGGCCTACTTTAGCGAAAGCTCGGGCCCGAACGCGATCTCCGCGGCGTACGGGAGCGGCACGCTCCCGGTCGCGAGGAGGCGATCGTGGAAGCTCTTCTGCGAGAACGCCGCGCCCTGCTTGGCCTTCACCTTGTCGCGGAGCTTCATGATGTGGAGCTTGCCGTAGGTATAGGTGAACATGTTCACCGGCCACACGATCGCCCGGCGGGCCTCGATGCGCGCCGCCTCCTTTTGGAGGAACGCGTCCTCCATGAGGCGCTTCTCGCCGGCCTCGACGGTGAGCGAGCCGTCGTTTTCGCCGACGTCGACCACCACCCGCACCGCGCGCTGGAGGGCGAAGCGGAGCATGATCGCCTTGGCCCGCACCGGGTCCTTCCCGGCGAAGCCCGCCGCCACCGCGGCCTCCTCGACGTAGTGCGCCCACCCCTCGCCGTAGCTCGACACCCAGACCACCCGCCGGACGCGCGACGGCGCCTTGCGGGCGATGAGCGCTTGGAGATAGTGGCCGGGGAGCGCCTCGTGCATGCTCACGTTCTCCATCCCGCCGTGGGAGTGGAACGCGAGCAGCGCTTGCTTCTGAGCGGCCGGGGTCGCGGCGTCGGGCTCGTTGACCTCGAAGCGAGCGTCCTCGACGTCGTCGAGCGGGCCCGCCGCGTTCAGGCTCGCGAACGAGACGCCCCGCAGGTGCGGCGGGCTCGGCACGATCTCGAGCTTCGCGCGGTCCCACGGCACGGTCACGAAGTCCGACTTGCGGAGCCAGTCCTCGGCGACCTTGTTCGCCGCGCGGTAGTCGGCGAGCACCTGCCCCACCTTCGGGGTGTCGGTCTCGTACCGCTTCAAGAACGAAGCGCGGGTGTCGCCGGGCTTGCCGCTCTGCTTCACGAGGGCGTCGAGCTCGCCGTTCAGGCGCTTGATCTCGGCCTCGCCCATCGCGCGGACGTCGGCGGGGCTCTCGGTCACGCCCTCGCGCAGGCGCGCGACCTTGCCCCAGCCCGCGGCGCCGAGCGGCTTGTTCTCGGCCTTGTCGATCGGGTACGCAGCCTTCACGTCGGCGGCGTAGGCCTCGATCGCCTTCGAGGCCGCGGCCGCGCTCTCTTTGACGCGCTGGGCGAGGGGCGCGTCCCCGTCGAGCGCCTTCGCGTCGGGCTTCAGCGCGTCGCTCACGAGGAGCTTCGCGAGGCCGGCGGCGACGATCTGCATGTTCTCGAGGCTCGCCTTCGAAGGCGACTTGAGGCGCCCGCGCGCGACCTTGAGCAGCTCGGGGATCTGGGCGAGGCGCGACGCCGCCGAGTTCATGCGCTGGTGGAGCGGCGCGAACGGGTGCGCGAGCAGCCGCTCGATGCCGTAGCCGACGATCATGAGCACCGCCGACGCGTTGGTCTCGAGCGGCCGCACCGACTCGAGGGTCTCGGCCATCGCGTCCACCCAGTCGGCGAGGATGCGCGCGTCCACCGCGGGGCGATCCGTGCCCGCCTCCTTCGGATCCGCCTTGTCGGGGGCGCTCTTGGCGATGATCCGGAGCGCCTCGGCCCTGGCGCGCAAGTCCTGGATTTGACTCGCCTCTTCGGCGGCGCCCAGCTTCGGCCACTGGTCGTCGTAGGCGTGGTACCCCGACGCGGTCGCGCGCTGCGGCTCGTACGCGAACGTCGCGTCGATGACGGCGTCGAGCGCGCCGCGGAACTTCGACGGATCGAACGGGGGCGGCCCCTCCGGCGCGCTCACGCTCGCGCTCGCGGTGACCACCGGCGGCGGCGCGCTGCTCGCCGCCGGGGGCGGCGTGGGCGTGGCCGGCGGCGGCGGGTCGCCGCAAGCGACGGCGGCGAGAGCGAGCGGGACCCACGCGTGCTTCATCTTCATCGCGGACTCTTCCTCTCTTCGGCTTTCGCCTCTTCCCAATACCGGTCGAGCACCTCGAGCGGCAGCGGCGGCGCCGAGGGCTCGCCCCACCCGCCGTGCTCCTCGCGGACGCGCCGCTCGACGTGGCCGAAGCGGCGCGAGAACTTGTCGATCGTGCGGCGGAGCGCGCCCTCGGCGTCGACGTCGAGGTGACGGGAGAGGTTCACGAGGGCGAAGAGGGCGTCGCCCATCTCCTCCTCGACGTGCGACATGTCGCCGCCCGCGATCGCTCGCTCGAGCTCGCCGACCTCTTCGTTCACCTTCGCCATCGAGCCCTTGGCGTCGGCCCAGTCGAAGCCGACGCGCGAGACCTTCTCGCCGATGCGCTGGGCCCGGGTGAGCGCGGGGAGGCTCCGCGGGACGCCGGCGAGGACGCCGCGCTCGCCCTTCTCCTTGGCCTTGATCTTCTCCCAGTTCCGGAGCACCTCGTCGGCGTCTTTGGCCGAGAGGTCGCCGAACACGTGGGGGTGGCGGGTGACGAGCTTGTCGACGATGCCCGAGACGACGTCGTCGATCGCGAACGCGCCCTCGCGCCGCGCGAGCTCGGCCTGGAAGACGACCTGGAGCAAGAGATCGCCGAGCTCCTCGCGGAGCGCGGCCTTGTCCCCGCCCTCGATGGCGTCGATGACCTCGCAGGCCTCCTCGAGGACGTAGCGCTTGAGCGAGTCGTAGGTCTGCTCGCGGTCCCACGGGCAGCCGTCGGGATCGAGCAGCCGGCGCATGACGCCGACCAGGCGCTCGAGGGTCTTTCCGTCCTGGGCTCCGAGCGCAGGCACCGGGCGCGGGGCCTTGTCGTCGAAGCGGGGCAGCGTGCTCATCGGCTGCCGGATCTACCGCATTTTCCTCGTTTTCTCGCGGTGATTTCGCGGACGGAGACCGCCGGCCCTGAATTCGCCGCCCGGCTCGCCCGCGACGGCACCTTCGCCGGCCAAGACCGCCGGCGACGACGCGTTCGCCGGCCAAGACCGCCGGCGACGACGCGTTCGCCGGCCGAGACCGCCCGGCGACGGCGATTTCGCGCGCCCGTGCCTCCGGCGCCGCCGGAGCCGTTCGTTTTCGTTCGCGCCGCGCTCCGGCGGCCGATTTTCGCTATGCTCGGCGCGATGGCCACACCTTCGTCGGCGCCCGGCCCTTCGGCGCCCGAGCGCCCCGCCGGGCAGACGTTCCGGCGCATCATGATCGCGCTCGGAGTCGTCGCCGTGCTCGCGCTCGCCTACGTGCTGCGCGGCGTGATCATCCCGCTGTTCCTCGCCTTCCTGCTCGCCTACGCGCTCGATCCGATGGTCGACCGGCTCGAGTCGCTCAAGGTGCCGCGCGCCCTCGGCGCGATCGCGGTGATGCTCGGCGGCGTGGGCCTCGTCGTGGTGATCCTCGTGTACGCCGTCCCGATGTTCGTGGACGAGCTGTCGGCGGCCGCCGCCGAGTTCCCCCAGCAGCTCCAGGGGCTCCAGGCGCGCGCCGAGCCGTGGCTGTGGAACACGTTCCACGTGAAGATGCCCCACACGCTCGCCGAGCTGAACCGCACCCTCAACGGGCGCCTTCAGTCCGAGGCGCCCGAGATGCTCAAGACCGGAACGACCGCGCTCTTCGGCACCCTCGGCTACGTGGCGGTCGTCCTGTCGGCGCTCATCGTCCCCGTCTTCGCCCTCTACCTGCTCATCGACTTCGACCGCATCGTCGCCCGCGTCGGGGAGCTCATCCCCCGGCGATGGATCGGCCCGGTGTCCGACGTCGCCGGCCAGATCCACCGCACCCTCGGCGGCTACGTCCGCGGCCAGCTCACCGCCAACGTCGTCCTCGCCGCCCTCTACGCGGTGGGCCTGCGGATCGTCGACATCCGCCTCGCGGTGCCGATCGGTGTGCTCACCGGGATGCTCGCGTTCGTGCCCTACATCGGCTTCGCGACCGGCCTCGTGCTCGCGCTGGCGATGGCCATCCTCGACTGGCACGGCGTCCACCAGGTGGTGGGCGTGCTCGCGGTGATGGGCCTCGTGCAGGTCCTCGACGCGATGGTGATCACCCCGAGGATCGTGGGGCGGAGCGTGGGGCTCCGCCCGCTCGAGGTCCTCGTCACCATGATGGCCGCCGCGTCGCTCTTCGGCTTCCTCGGCGTCCTCCTCGCGGTGCCGCTCGGCGCGGTGGTGAAGATCCTCATCCAGCGCGCGGTGAAGGCGTACCTCGGCTCCGACTTCTACCGAAAACCGCCTGAAAAACGCGCGCCTGCGCAGGGTTGAGAGGTCTCGCATGCCTGACGTCGTGATCGCGAAAGACGGCCCGGTCGCCACCATCACCCTCTCGCGCCCGGAGGCGCGCAACGCGCTCACCAAGGACGTGCTGCTCGCGCTGCCTCGTCACTTCGACGACGCTTCGGCCGATCCCGCCGTCCGCGTGGTGATCCTCACCGGCGCCGGCGGGCACTTCTGCGCGGGCGCGGATCTCCGCCGCACCTTCGCCGACGAGCCGGACCTCATGGACAAGCTCGACGAGTACCTCGACATGTACCACGCGGTCGTGCGGGCGATCGTCCGGTGCCCCAAGCCGACGGTGGCCAAGCTCGACGGCTGCGCGGTCGGCTTCGGCGCCGATCTCGCGCTCGCGTGCGAGCTGCGCGTCGCGACCCCCGAGGCCTACATCCAGGAGAAGTTCGTCAAGATCGGTCTCATGCCCGACGGCGGGGGGACGTTCTGGCTCCCGCGCCTCGTCGGCACCGCCCGCGCGCTCAAGGCCCTCTACCTCGCCGACAAGCTCGACGGGCCCACCCTCGACGAGCTCGGGCTCCTCGCCGCGCTCTGCCCGCGCGCGGAGCTCGACGCCCGCACCGCCGCCCTCGCCGCCGAGCTCGCCAAGGGGCCGCCGATGGCCTACGCGCGCCTCAAGGCCTCGGTGTACGCCGGCCTGGGCGATCTGGAGGGGGCCCTCGCGCGCGAGCGCCGCGGCCAGATCGAGCTCCTGAAGAGCGCCGACTGCCTCGAGGGGATCATGGCGTGGTCGCAGAAGCGCGACCCCGTCTTCCAGGGGAAGTAGGCGCCCTCAGCCGGGGCGGCGTTCCCCGGCCACGTCCGCCTTCATGAACGCGACGAAATCTTCGCCCGGGCCGAAGCGGCCGAGGCCGATCATCGTTTTTGCGAGGGCGGCCTCCACCGTGAGGTCCCCGCCCGAGATCGCCCCCGCGGCCTCGGCCTCGGCCCCGCCCTCGTAGCGCGCGAGGTCGACCGAGCCGCGGTGGCACTGGGAGACGACGACGACGGGCACGCCGCGCGCGCGCGCCTCCTCGAGGCATGGGATGAGCGAGCCCTGCTCGTGCGGCATCGTGCCCGTCCCGTATGCCTCGAGCACGAGCCCTCGCACCCCGGCGCGGATCGCCCCGGTGAGGAGCGCGGGGTCGAGCCCCGGGAACACGCGCACCGCGAGCACGCGCCGCTCGAGCCTCGTGTCGAGCGGCCCGAGGGCTCCGGCCGCGCGCACGTGCGCGCCCACCTCCACGTCGAGGCCGAGCTCGACGAGCGGCGCGCACGACGGAGAGTCGAACGCGGCGAGCGCCCACGAGTCCTGCTTCGTC
>JAEUKG010000984.1 GCA_016794325.1 Myxococcales bacterium
GAGGTCCCTTCCGAAACCGCGCCGCGTCGCTCCTCCACTCGAAGGGGAGGGCGCGGGCGCGCGCGCGCCCGTCGATCGGGCGCCGAGGAGACTTCCATGCCCTCCGCCATCCCAGGCACACGCCTCCGCAACATCGGCATCATGGCCCACATCGACGCCGGCAAGACCACGTGCGCCGAGCGCATCCTCTTCTTCACCGGACGCATCCGGAAGATGGGCGAGGTGCACCACGGCAGCGCCGCCCTCGACTTCGATCCCCTGGAGCAGAAGAAGGGCATCACCATCAACGCGGCCGCGACCAGCGTCGGGTGGACGCCGGCGCGGGGCCCCTTCGCGGGCGTCGCGCACCGCGTCCAGATCGTCGACACGCCGGGCCACATCGACTTCACGATCGAGGTCGAGCGGAGCCTGCGCGTCCTCGACGGGGCGGTCTTCGTGCTCGACGCCAGCCAGGGCGTCGAGTGCCAGTCGGAGACCGTCTTCCGCCAGGCCGAGCGCCACGGCGTCCCCTGCATCGCCTTCGTCAACAAGGTCGACAAGGTCGGCGCCGACCTCGACATGTGCCTGCGCGACGTGCGCGAGCGCCTCGGCGTCACGCCGGTCGCCGTCCACTTCCCGCTCGGGGAGGGGGCGTCGGTCCGCGCGATCGTCGACGTGCTCGCGCGCGAGATCGTTCGCTTCGACGACGACGTCGCGCGCGCCGAGCCGATCCCCGCGGAGCTCGCGGAGGCCGTCGAGGCGCGCCGGCGCGCGGTGGTCGAGGCGTGCGCCGAGGTCGATCACGCCGTCCTCGAGAGCTTCTGCGAGGGCCGCGACGTCGACGCGGCGACGCTCGCGCGCGCCCTCCGCGAGGGGACGCGCGAGCGCAAGCTCATGGTGGTCACCTGCGGGTCGGCGCTCAAGAGCGTCGGCATCCAGACGCTGCTCGACGCCGTCGTCGACTACCTCCCGAGCCCGATCGATCTGCCGCCGGTGCGCGGGGAGCACCCCGAGACCGGCGCGCCGCTCGATCGGCGCGCCTCCGACGAGGAGCCGCTCGCGGCCCTCGCGTTCAAGACCGTCGCCGATCGCGGCGTCGGCTTCCTCTCCTACGTGCGCGTCTACTCGGGCGTGCTCGAGGCGGGCGCCTCCGTGCGCGTCGGCTCCACCGGCGCCCGCGAGCGCGTCGGCCGCGTCTACCTCCCTCACGCCGACCAGCGCGAGGAGGTGGCCTCGGCCGGGGCCGGCGCCATCGTGGCCGTCACCGGGCTCCGGGACGTCCGCACCGGCGAGACCCTGTCGTCGACGTCGTCGCCGATCGTGCTCGAGCGCATCACCGCGCCCGAGCCGGTCGTCGAGGTCGCGATCGAGCCGCGCACCGCGGACGATCGCGACGGCCTGGGTCGCGCCCTCGGGCGGCTCCTCTTCGAGGATCCGTCGCTCCGCGCCTTCTTCGACGCCGAGTCGGGGCAGACGCGGCTCCGGGGCATGGGCCTCCTCCACCTCGAGGTCGCGGTCGACAAGCTCGCCCGCGATCACAAGGTCGCGGTGGCGATGGGCAAGCCGGAGGTCGCGTACCGGGAGACCGTCGCGCGGCCCTCGACCGCCGCCCATCGCCACGTCAAGCAAGACGGAGGCGCGGGTCAGTTCGCGTGCGTCACGCTCGCGGTCTCTCCCGCGCCTCGCGGGTCCGGCGTCGCGTTCTCCGACGAGACCGTCGGCGGCGTGGTCCCCAAGGACTTCGTCTCCGCGGTCGAGAAGGGGGTGCGGGCGGCCGCGGCGCGCGGCGTCTTCGCGGGCTATCCCGTCGTGGATGTCGCGGTCGCGCTCCGGGACGGCGAGACCCACGTCAAGGACTCGAGCGCGGCGGCCTTCGAGGTCGCGGGCTCGCTCGCGTTCCAGGCGGCCTGCCGGGACGCCGGTCTCGTGCTCCTCGAGCCGTACTGCGCGCTCGAGGTCACCGTGCCCCAGGAGCACGGCGGCGACGTGATCGGCGATCTCGGCGGCAGGCGCGGCAAGGTCGAGCGCGTGTCACCGCGCGGCAACGCCCTCGTCCTCGAGGCGCGGGCGCCGCTCGGGGCGACGTTCGACTACGTCGCCGTGCTCCGTGGGCTCACCCACGGGCGCGGCACGGCGGCGATCCGGCCGGCCGCGTACGAGATCGCTCCGCCCGCCGTCGCCGCGCGCGTCGCGGGCTGAGCGAGGTGGTGCCCCGGCGTGACGCGCGCGCGTCACGCCGGGGCGCTCCACTTTTTCGTCGACCCGTGCGGTTTCTCCGTAACGCTCCGCCGCGTGGTGAGTCTCCCACATTGAGCCACCTCAACATACCTCGACCGACAGGAGCGATCCCCATGAAGTCCCTCAAGAATGCCTCGCTGTTCGCCGCCCTCGCGCTCCCGCTCCTTCACTGCAGCGCGGACGCCCCGACGGCCCCGGAGGCGACCGAAGACGCGATCGTCGACGCGGATCGGACGGGGCGCGCGGTCGACGCGTACCTCGACGCGTGGATGGGCGGAGTGAAGGAGGACGCGCTCCTCGCGGTCCTCGCGCCGAGCTTCGTGTTCGAGTCCGGGGGCGCGCGCGTGGACGGGGCCGCCGCCTACGTGAAGCTCCTCCTGGCGGGCGGCGGCGAGGTGACGTGCGACAAGAGCGGCATCACCTCGCGCGTGGTGCGCGCGCGCGCGGCCCGCGTCGAATACGTCTGCAAGACGCCGGCCGGGCCGGTGCCGTTCTCGGAGGAGCTCGAGGTCGCGGGCGGGAGGGTCACTCGGTCGCGGGCAGTGTTCGACGGAGCGCGCGTCGCCGAGGCGACGGCGACGAAGGCGACGGTGATGCGAGTGGCGACCGGATGGACGCGCGGCGACGCGGTCGCGCTCCGGCCGCTGTTCACGCCGAACGCGCGCTTCCACGGCGGCGGTCGCGAGCTGTCGCTCGACGCGTACCTCGGCGCGGCGCGCGACGCGAAGGCGGCGATGCCCGACTTCGATCTGCGCTACCGCTTCGTGGAGGCGACGCGCGACGGCGCGGTGGTCTTCGAGACGCGCACCGGCACCCACTCGGGGGCGCCGTACTTCGGCCTGCAGGCCTCGGGGCGCCGCATCGGGCACACCGCGGTGCAGATCTTCCGGCTCGAGGGCGGCAAGATCGCCGAGGTGTGGACCGAGGCCGGGTTCGATCAGGTCATCACCCAGCTCACCGGTCGCGCGCCGGCGCCGACCCAAGCGGCGATGAACGCCGCCCTCGACGCCGCCGACGCCACCGCCGCGGCCGACTGCCCCGTCACCGCGAGCGGGTGGCCGGCGGAGGAGACTCGCCGCCGGTGGGTCACCGCGCTCGGCGCGGGGCCCGACGCGCTCGGCGCGCTGTACGGCGATCGCTTCCGACTGAGCTCCCCGTTCACGCTCGCGGGCACGCGCGCGGACGCGGTCGGCGCCGTCGCCGGGGCGAAGTCGCTCGGCACCGGCTTCGACCCCTCGGGCCTCGTGGTCCGCTACGCGGGGAGCCGCGTCGTCGGCGTCGCCGGCGCGGTGAAGCTCGAGTACCAGAACCCGACGGGCGCGTTCGGGCTGCCCGCGCTCGCCGAGCCCCGCCCCGTCGCGATCCACGAGGCGCACGTGCTCGTCGCGTGCGGGGGCAAGATCACGCGGCAATATTCGCACAACGACGCGCTCGGGTTGCACGCGCAGCTGGACGGGCGCTGACGCAGACCGCCGGAGCGGGTCAGTCGTCGATGCCCTTGCCGTCCATGATGCGCGCGCGGTGCTTCTCGACGCGCGCCGCTCGCGTCGCGCTCTGCTTCGCGGACCCGAAGTGGAGTAGGTACGCCCGCTGACGCCCGGGCGTCAGCGCGAAGAACGCCTTCTTCAGCGGGGGCGTCGCCTTGAACGCCGCCGCGAGCTCCGCCGGCACGTCGAAGTCGGTCGTCTCCTTGCGCTTCACCTGGAGCCCGGACTTCTCGACCTCGATCGCCCGCGCGACGTAGCGGGACACGACGCGCGCCCGCTTGGTGATCTCGGCGAGGCTGGTGAAGCGCATCTGCCGTGCAGATTGCACGTTCTCCGTCTGCTGCACGAGGAGGCCCTCTTCGTCCTCGAGGAGGGCGCCCTTGTGGAAGAGGAGCGCGCAGTACTCCTTGAAGCCGTGCATGAGGACCACGTTCTTGCCGCCGAGGGTGTAGCAGGGGTGGCCCCACTTCAGCTCCTCGGTGAGCCCCGAGCGGAGGGCGAGCTCGCGGAGCTTCGCGAACTCGGCGGCCCAGCGGGTGGCCTTCTCGAAGTACCAGTCGACCTTGGGGTTCGGAGCGCTCGCGGCCATCGGCTCCTCTGCTACACGCGATGGGCGCCGAGCCGCAAGCGATCCGTGCAGGCTCACGACACCCCGCGACGGCCCGTGACGCCTCACGTCAGCGCGACACGAACCGCCCGACCTCGTCGGCGACCGCGGCGAGGAACGCCGCGCGATCGGGGTGCGGCTCCGGGACCCCGGGCGGCGGCGCGTCCATGAACGTGAAGTGGCCGGCCTCGGGGGTGACGCGGAGCTCCACCGCGACGCGGCCCTCGAGGGCGCGGGCGACGCGCTCGCAGTGGAGCGGCGGGGTCATCGCGTCCGCGCCGCCCGCCCAGGCGAGGACGGGCGGGGTGACCGAGTCCCACGCCCCGGGCGCGTCGAACCACCCGGTGGTGGGGGCGAGGAGCGCGACGCGCGTGAGCCGCGGCTCGACGGGGAGGGGGAGCGGGCGACTCGGGCCGAGCCAGGCGCGCGCGCCCGCGAGGGCGAGGAGGAGCATCGCGACGGTGGTGTGCCCGACGCCCACGACGGGGCGCTCGGGCCGCGCGACCCCCGCCCGCGCCCGCCGCG